>NZ_JBHWUU010000006.1:0-167789 GCF_042737375.1 Streptomyces sp. NPDC060000 | reverse complement strand
CGGGGACGGGGTATCAACATATCTGGCGTTGATTTTTGGCACGCTGTTGAGTTCTCAAGGAACGGACGCTTCCTTTGTACTCACCCGATACTCTCGGGCTTTCCTCCGGGCGCTTCCCTTCGGTCTTGCGTTTCCGACTCTATCAGATCTTTTCTCGACCCGATTTCCTCGGTGCTTTCCAGGTTCTCGCTTTTGTTTCGCGGTTTCCTTTCCGGCGGTTCCGACTCTATCAGATCCTTTCGGCGCTGATTCCCAGTCAGAGGGGGCTTGTCTTCCCGGCCGTTGGGCCGTTCCGACGAGTGAGACTTTAGCGGATTCCCGTCCCCCGAAGCCAATCGGGGGCTGCGTCCTTTCGAACGCGGATTCCTCATTTCGCGAATACACACGCCAACGACACGATGGCAGACGAATCGACTGCGTATCGAGAGGTGGTTGGTACCTGCGAAATGGCTGTCCGGGGACCGACCGGAGTCGGCGCTCACGTCGGACAACTCGGAGAACACTACGTATGTGGCCGGGGTGTGTCAACTCATGTCTCCCAGGCACCCCGGAGGCCTGCTCTGACGGACATGACTACGTGTACGTGCACCCAGCTGTGGTGGGCCGCCTGACGGCGGCCGTACTCACGTATGTACCCAACGGCCGCCCTTCGGCGGCCGTTCTCGCTTCTCCCTCCAGGGTTCCAGGGGGTCGGCCGGCCGGAGCGGCGGTCTCGACCAGGAGGTGGAGAGATGAAGCGGGCCGTCAGCGGGGTCAAGCCGAGCGGGCATCCGACTCTGGGGAACCACCTGGGCGCTCTGCGGCAGTGGGCCGGGGTGGACCAGTACCGGGCGGACGCGGTGTTCTGCGTCGTCGATCTGCACGCGGCTCGCCACGATCCGGCGCGGGTGCGCCGGCTCAGTCGGCAGGTCGCGACGCTGCTGCTGGCGGCGGGACTGGATCCCCAGCTGCGCACCGTGTTCGTACAGAGTCATGTGCATGAGCACGCGCGGGGGTGACGAAACCTCCAGGCGCCGACGTCGAAGATGGGCAAGAGCGACGATTTGGGCCGGGCATCGTCTATCTGCTGGACGAGCCGGATGTGGTGCGCAGGAAGGTCATGCGGGCCGTCACCGACAGTGGGCGGGAGGTCGTATACGACCGGGAGGAGCGGCCCGGTGGTCGAGGTACTGCGGCCCGTGCAGGCCCGGCACAGGGAACTGTGCGCAGATCCCGTCCAGGTGGAGAAGGTGCTGCGGGACGGGGCGGAGAAGGGCCCGGGCGATGGCGCGGCCGGTCGTGGGCAGCGCCTATCGCGCGATCGGGTTGCTTCCGCCGGCGACGGAGTCCGTCACCGATCGGCTGCTGAACGCGGCGCGGTAGGCGCGTGGGCTGGTGGCGAGGCGCGACGCGAAGTGCTGGCGCATCGTGACCTCGCTGCCGAAGCCGGAACGCCGGGCCACCTCCGGCATCGGGAGGTCGGTGCGTTCGAGGAGTTTCTGGGCCGCGGCGATGCGCTGGTCGAGAAGCCAGCGCAGGGGTGTGGCGCCGGTCGCGGCCGTGAAGTGGCGGGCGAAGCTGCGCGGGGACATGCCGGCCCGTGCCGCCAGTCCGGCGACGGTGAGTGGTTCGTGCAGGTGGCGCAGGGCGTGTTCGCGTACGGCGGCGAGGGTGTCGGCGTCCCGGTCCGCGCGGGGGGTCGGGTGCTCGATGAACTGGGCCTGGGTGCCGGTGCGGAAGGGGGCGGTGACCATCGAGCGGGCGATGGTCGCGGCCGCTTCGGCGCCGTGGGAGCGACGGACCAGGTGAAGGCAGAGGTCGATGCCGGCTGCCGTGCCGGCGGCGGTCCAGATGTTGTCGTCCTCGATGAAGAGGGCGTCGGGGACGACGGTGACCCGGGGATGGTGCGTGCGGAGGAGGTCGACCAGGTTCCAGTGGGTGATCGCCCGGCGGCCGTCGAGGAGGCCGGCCTGGGCGAGGGTGAAGGCGCCGCCGCAGAGGGCCGCGAGGGCGGTGCCTCGGGCGTGTGCGTGACGGAGGGCGTCCAGGACGGGGCCGGGTGCGGGGGTGAGGTGGTCGTCCAGGCCGGGGACCAGGATCAGATCGGCTCGGGAGAGCCAGTCGAGGGTCCGGTCGGGGTGGAGGGCCAGGCCGCCGCGCATCGGGACGGAATTGCTGTCGGTGGCGACTCTGCGCAGGTCGAAGGCGGGGGCACCGCGATCGGTGCGGTCGGTGCCCCAGACCTCGGTGATCACGGAGACGTCGAAGGCGCGGATGCCGGGGAAGGCGACGAGGGCGACCCGGTACGCGGACTTCATGGATGGCAGTAAACCATCGATCGATGTCTTTCGACCCTCTGGGGGTGCGGATGCACTCGGCGGCAGGATCGATGGCATGGAGATCGCAGAGAACGCAGCGCTGGTGGTCGTCGATGTACAGAAGGGCTTCGAGGAGCTGGACTTCTGGGGGGCGCGGAACAATCCCGGGGCCGATGACAACATCGCCGCGCTGATCGACGTATGGCAGGGGTCGGGGCGGCCGGTCGTCTTCGTGCGGCACGACTCGGTGAAGCCGGGGTCGCCTTTGCGGCCGGGATACGAGGGGAACGACTTCAAGGAGTACGTGGAGGAGAGGCGGGGAAAGGGCGCCGGGGCCGAGTTGTTCCTGACGAAGACGGTGAACTCGGCCTTCCTGGGGACGCCGGATCTGGGGGCCTGGCTGACGGCTCAGGGGATCTCGCAGATCGTGGTGGCCGGAATCCAGACGAACATGTGCGCGGAGACGACGGCGCGGATGGGCGGCAACCTCGGATACGACGTGCTGTTCGCGTACGACGCGACGTACACGTTCGACCTGGAGGGTCCGTTCGGCTGGCGGCGGAGCGCGGAGGAGATCGCCCAGGCTTCCGCGGTGTCCCTGCACGGGGGTGGGTTCGCCCGGGTGGTGACCACGGAGGAGATCGTGGGGGCGGCCGGCGGTTGACCGCTCCCCCGGCCGTGCGCCGCTGCTCCCCCGGCCCTGCCTCGCTGCTCCCGTGGCGGAGGTCAGTCCTTCTTGCCGGCGGCCAGTTCGCGGCTGCGGTCGCGGGCGGCCTCGAGGGCGGCGATGAGGGCGGCTCGTACGCCGTGGTTCTCGAGTTCGCGGATGGCGTTGATGGTGGTCCCGGCGGGGGACGTGACGTTCTCGCGGAGCTTGACCGGGTGTTCGCCGCTGTCGCGGAGCATCGTCGCGGCGCCGATCGCGGACTGGACGATGAGGTCGTGGGCCTTGTCGCGGGGCAGGCCGAGCAGGATGCCGGCGTCCGTCATGGCCTCGACCAGGTAGAAGAAGTACGCCGGGCCGGAGCCGGAGAGGGCGGTGCAGGCGTCCTGCTGGGACTCGGGGACGCGGAGGGTCTTGCCGACGGCGCCGAAGATCTCCTCGGTGTGGGCGAGGTGGGCGGCGGTGGCGTGGGTGCCGGCCGAGATGACGGACATCGCCTCGTCGACGAGGGCGGGGGTGTTCGTCATGACGCGGACGACGGGGGTCCCGGAGGCGAGGCGCTCCTCGATGGAGGCGGTGGTGATGCCGGCGGCTCCGCTGATCACCAGGCGGTCGGCGGGGACGTGCGGGGCGAGCTCGTCGAGGAGGGTGCCCATGTCCTGCGGCTTGACCGTGAGGATCAGGGTGTCCGCGGACTTGGCCGCCTCGGCGTTGGTGACCGGGGTGACTCCGTGGCGGGTGCGGAGTTCTTCGGCTCGTTCCGGGCGGCGGGCGGTGACGAGGAGGTCGGCGGGGGGCCAGCCGCCTCGGATCATGCCGCTGAGGAGGGCTTCGCCGATTTTGCCGGTGCCGAGGACTGCGACTTTCTGGGTCATGGCTGGGGGGTCCTCCGGAGGGGTGCGTCGTCCGTCGTCCTTCGCCCGTCATCCTCGCACCGGGGGTGCGGTGCCGGCCTGGGCGTCCGGTGGGCGGACGTGGGGTTTTTCGCCCCCGCCGCCCCTTCCCTCCCCCACTCTCGGCTTCGCTCAGGCGGGGGACTTCCATCGTTTCCTCTGGGGGCTGTGCCCCAGACCCCCTTTCGTCCTGGACGGCCTCGTCCGCAATCGCCGGACGGGCTGGGTGGTCACGCTGTACGGCGTCGCAAGGTCGCCGCTCCCAGGCACAGGACCAGGAGGGCGCAGCCGCCGACGACGAGGACGTCTCGTACGAAGGTGGCTGTCATGTGCGTGTGGGTGAGGACCTCGTTCATGCCGTCGACCGCGTACGACATGGGGAGGACGTCGGAGAGGGTCTCCAGGGCGGGGTGCATGGTGTCGCGGGGGGCGAAGAGGCCGCAGAGGAGGAGCTGGGGGAAGATCACCGCCGGCATGAACTGGACCGCCTGGAACTCCGAGGCCGCGAAGGCCGAGACGAAGAGCCCGAGGGCGGTGCCGAGCAGGGCGTCGAGGAGGGCTACCAGGAGCAGGAGCCAGGGGCTGCCGGTGACGTCCAGGTCGAGGAACCAGAGCGCCAGGCCGGTGGCCAGGGTCGACTGGATGATCGCGAGGATGCCGAAGGCGAGGGCGTAGCCGGCGATCAGGTCGCCCTTGCCCAGGGGCATGGCGAGGAGACGCTCGAGGGTGCCCGAGGTGCGTTCGCGCAGGGTGGCGATGGAGGTGACCAGGAACATCGTGATCAGCGGGAAGATGCCCAGGAGGGACGCGCCGATGTTGTCGAAGGTGCGCGGGCTGCCGTCGAACACGTAGCGGAGCAGGAACAGCATCACGCAGGGGATGAGGACCAGCAGCGCGATGGTGCGGGGGTCGTGGCGCAGTTGGCGCAGGACCCTGGCCGCGGTGGGGGTGGTGCGGGAGAGGCTCAGGGCGCTGGTGGGCCGCGGGGTGGCAGCGGGGGTGGGAGCTTGCGCGGGGAGCGTCGTCGTGGTCATCGGGTTGTCTCCTTGGTGCGGGGCTCCGTGGTGCGGGGCTCCTTGGTGCGGGGCTCCCTCGTGCCGGTCTCCCCGGTCTCCCTCGTGCGCGCTGCCTCAGTCGCGGCGTCCACCAGGTGCAGGAAGGCCGACTCGACCGTGTCGGCGCCGGTGCGGGTACGCAGGGCCTCGGGGGTGGCATCAGCGAGGATCTCGCCCTCGCGCATGAGGAGCAGGCGGTGGCAGCGCTCGGCCTCGTCCATGACGTGGGAGGAGACGAGGAGGGTCGCGCCCCGGGTGGTGGCGATGTCGTGGAAGAGGTTCCACAGGTCGCGGCGGAGGACCGGGTCCAGGCCGACGGTCGGTTCGTCGAGGACGAGGAGTTCGGGGGTGCCCAGGAGGGCCACGGCCAGCGAGACGCGGTTGCGCTGGCCGCCGGAGAGGTTGCCTGCGAGGGCGTCGGCGTGGGTGGTGAGGTCCACGTCGGCGATGGCTCGGGTGACGTTCTCGTGGCGGCGGTCCGCTGCCGCTCGGCCCGGGTCGAGGATCGCGGCGAAGTACTCGAGGTTCTGGCGGATCGTCAGGTCGTCGTAGACGGACGGGGCCTGGGTCACGTAGCCGATGCGCGTGCGCAGGGCGGGGTGGCCTGCGGGGCGGCCCAGGACGTCGAGGGTGCCGGTGACCTTGGCCTGGGTGCCGACGATCGAGCGCATGAGGGTCGACTTGCCACAGCCGGAGGGGCCCAGCAGGCCGGTGATCTGGCCGCGGGGGACGGTGAAGTCGAGGCTGCGCAGGACCGTGCGGGGGCCTCGGAGAACGGTGAGGTTCTCGGCTCGTACGGCGGGGGTGGCGGGTGGGGTGGGCGGTGGGGCCTGGTCCGTGTCCTCGTCGGGTGGGCGGGAGCCGGGCTTAGAATTCATCATGTGATGAATAATGCTCGGAGCGGGATGGGTCGTCAAGTGGCGTGGCGCGGGGCGGGCCACGGAATGTGGGTCACGCGTGAGCGGCGGCCCTGAAGGGTGGGCCGCCGCTCGGGATGGGAGTGGTGGGAGTGGTGGAAGTAGCGGGATTGGGACGGAGGGACGGGCGGGGATGGAGGGGGAGGGGGAAGGGGAAGGGGGTGAGCTGAGGGTCATGGGCGGGGCTCGTCGACGCTGCTGTTGGTCTCGGCTGCGGGGTGGGCCGAAGTGCCGGTGGAGTCGGTCCGACCGCGCGGCGATCCACGGCACGTCGAGGGCGTCGGTGTTCCACCACAGCGCCAGCCCGCCGCCCGGGCGCAGGACGCTCAGCGCCTCCGGCACCGAGTGGGCCGGGTCGGTCCAGTGCAGGGACCGGGCGTAGGTGAGGAAGTCGAGGGAGGCGGTGGCCGGGGGGAGGTGGTTGCCGTCGCCTCGGACGATCGGTACGTCGGGGAGACCCTCCCGGACTGTGCGGCCATGCCGTCGCCGGGCTCGACGGCGATGACGTCGGCGCCGCGCTCATGCAGGGGGCGGTCGCCATTCCGGTGCCAACCCCCAAGTCCGCGACCCGTGCGCCGGCGAGGGGGCGGCCGGCGAGGCCCTCGATCGTGTCGAGGACGGCGGTCGGGTGGGAGGGGCGGTTCGCGGCGTAACGGGCTGCGGCGGCGTTGAAGGAGTGAGTAAGCGCGGGCGCTGCGCGAGAGGGCGGGGGCGCTGTGGGAGAGGGCGGGGGCGCTGTGCGAGGGAGTGCGGGCGCTGTAGGAGAGGGTGCGGGACGGGGACGACATGGGGCCATGCTGGCGGCGGCGGGAGGGACGCAGTGCGGGTTTCGGATTCGCGGGCTGGTTCCGGATTCGCGGGCTGGTTCCGGTGGGGGCCGTTTCCGGGGGCCGTCAGGAACGGGCAGGGAGCGGTCAGCCGCGGCGGCGCTTCTTCGACGGGTTGCCCGTACGGCGGGTTGAGCGGCGTTCGTACTGGGCGCGGGCCGCGTCGTACTCCGCGCGGTGGAGTTTCTCGCCGGGCGCCTCGGTGAACGTGCGGAAGAAGTAGGCGAGCAGCGAGCCGACGAAGCCGACGGCCAGCAGGCCCCGCAGGGATGCCTGGCGGTCGGGGTCGGGACGCTTGGCGAAGCCCTCCCAGGTGTGGCGGAAGGCGAGGGCGCTGCAGACCGCGAACATCACGACGACCAGGAGGGTCACGAAGCTGCCGAGACCGGCGATCGCGACGCCCTGGTAGGCGAAGCGCAGGACGAGGCAGGAGCCGATGACCCCGGCGAGGGAGCCGACGGTCGCGGCGGTGCGGCGGGCCGCGTAACCCTGGAAGCCGGGGTCGTGGTTCACCCAGGTGGTGCCGAAGAAGCGGAGAGGCTCCGGTCGGGGCCCGGCGCCGGCGGCTTCCGCCTGACCTGCGGGGGCGCCCACCTTGCCGGTCGGCGTGGCGGCCTGGTCTGTCGGCGTCGCGGCCTGGTCTGTCGGCGTGGTCGCCTTGACCGGGGGCGAGGCCGCCTGTGCGACGGGGGTGCCGTGGGATCGCGCGGAGGCGCTCCCGTTCCCGGCGCCGACCGTAGAGCCCCGGGAACCCGCCGATGTGCCCTGGGAGCCGGCCGTCGAGCCCCGGAAACCCGCCGATGTGTCCCGGGAACCCGCCGAAGTGTCCGGGGCGTCGTTTTCGTCGCTCACGGGACGATTATGGCTCCGGATGGAGGCGGGCTCCCGGGTGGGTTGCTCGGAGACGGGTCCGAAGCGGTTCCGGGGCTGGTCCGCGGCTACTCCGTACCCGTCCGTGCGACCCCGATCGAGGACGATCACAGACGGGCCTGAACCGGACCGAGTGACGGGCTTAGGCCGGGGCCCGGCTCGTCACTCGGTCCGGAACCGAGACCCGGGTCCACCCCGAGACTGGGCCCGAGCCTTGGGCCATACCTTCACCCGAGGCCAGGCTCAGGGCCGGGCCGGGGCCGGGGCCAGGCTCAGGGCCGGGCCGGGGCCGGGGCCGGGGCCAGGCTCAGGGCCGGGCCGGGGCCGGGGCCGATCTCGGGCTCGGGCCCGCTCAGGCGCAGTGGGCGGTGACGTAGCCGTCGCTGCCCGTTCGTACGTACGCGTCCGAGATGAACTGGCCGTCGGCGATGTTGTCCCAGATGCTGGTCGTGCCGTACGGGCCGGTCACCGAGGTGCCCGGGGTCTGGCAGAAGATCGGGACCTTCGTGCCCTCGGCCAGGACCTTGACGACCGGGTAGCCCGTACCGGGGCCGCTGCGGACGTTCAACCGGACGCCCGGGGCTACCGGGTAATAGGTGAGAGCCGCCGCGGCCGTCGTGACGGCCTCCGCCGCCGCCTCGCTCGCGACCTCTTCCACGCGGTCAACAGACATGAAAAAACCTCCCCCGTCGAACCCCATGAATGCCATGGGGCCACGTTGATTCCCCTGAAACACACAATGAAACACATGTACAGGATTCGCACACCTGGCTGGCAAGCCGCCTCGGTCCCGTAAAAGTCATCGACTAGGCTCCGTTCGTCGCGCGCGCGGTTGAACAGCACGGGGGTGGTCCATGTCGCCACAGCGCAACACCGGAGCGGGCGCGGAAGCGGAACTTCCGGCGTACGCCGGTCACTACCGCCTGGAAGAGCGCCTGGGCTCCGGCGGCATGGGCGTGGTGCACCTGGCCCGTAGCACCTCCGGGATGAAGGTCGCGGTGAAGGTCGTACACGCCCAGTTCGCCCGGGATCCCGAGTTCAGAGGCCGTTTCCGGCAGGAGGTGGCCGCCGCTCGGCGAGTGAGCGGGGCGTTCACCGCGCCCGTCGTCGACGCCGACCCGGAGGCCGAACGGCCTTGGATGGCAACCCTGTTCATTCCCGGATCGACCCTCGCCGAGCAGGTGAAGCGGAATGGGCCCATGCGCTCGGGCGAGTTGCGGCGGCTGATGGCCGGGCTCGCGGAGGCACTGCGGGACATCCACCGTGTCGGGGTCGTGCACCGGGATCTCAAGCCGAGCAACGTGCTGCTCGCCGAGGACGGGCCGAAGGTCATCGACTTCGGTATCTCCCGGCCGAAGGACAGCGAACTGCGCACTGAGACAGGCAAGTTGATCGGTACGCCGCCGTTCATGGCGCCGGAGCAGTTCCGGCGGCCTCGGGAGGTGGGGCCGGCCGCCGACATCTTCGCGCTCGGGTCGGTGATGGTGCACGCGGCGACAGGACGCGGGCCGTTCGACTCCGACAGCCCGTACGTCGTCGCCTACCAGGTCGTGCACGACGAGCCGGATCTGACCGGCGTGCCGGGGAACCTGGCGCCGCTGGTGGTGCGTTGTCTCGCCAAGGAGCCCGAGGACCGGCCCACGCCCGACGAGTTGATGCACGAACTGCGGTCGGTCGCGGCCTCGTACGACACGCAGGCGTTCATACCGTCGCAGCGGGTGCTGGAGGAGTCCGGGACGGAGCCCTCGGAGCAGGGGTTCGCCCAGGAACTCGCGCAGGGACCGGCTCCGGTACCGGCACAGGCGGAGGTGAGGCGCGGGAGCGGGCGTCGGCGGACGGCTCTCGCGGCCGGCGCCCTGGCCGTCGTCCTCTCGGGCGGCGCGCTTCTCGCCACGCAGGGGCCCGGCGAGGACGACTCGGGCAAGGACGCGCGGGGCAACCCGGGCGGTTCGCACTCCACGTCGCCCGCCTTCACCGCATGGAGTGCGCGACCGGCGAAGAGTGCCACCGGCGCCGCCGCGGGTACGGGTACGGCAGGCATGCCCCTGTGCACCTACGACGCGCGGCGGCTGCTCTGTGTCCAGTCGGGGCTGGTGTCGGCGCTGGACGCGTCCGACGGGCGGGTGCTGTGGCGGCACGCGCTCACCGACGACGACCGGCCGGGCCAGGCGCCGGTGCTGGCGGGCGGGCTGGCTCTGGTGATCACACACTCGGGCAGGCGGATGGAGGCGCTCGACCCGGTGTCGGGCGCCACGCGCTGGCAGCGTGACCTGTCGGGCTGTCCAGGCGTCCGGGTCGTCGGCGGCACCCTCTTGCTCACCGCGTCCGACGGCACGGTGACCGGTGTGGACGCCGCCACGGGGAAGCCGTCGTGGACCCGGCGCATTCCGGGGGTGAGCGAGCCGTACTTCACGGCGTTCCCCCAGGACCCGTTGGCGTATGTGGCGAGCACCTCGGACGACGGGCACACCCGGATCACGGCCGTGGATCCCACGACCGGGAAGGTGCGGTGGGACGAACGGCTCAGCGGCGCGTCGAGTCTCGTCGGCACCACGGACGGCAGCCTGGTCCTGCTGTCCCGGGGCGGCGACTACGGCACGGTCGGCGCCGTGGTCCGCTACAACCCGCAGGACAAGGTGTCGCGGCGGGTGAGGCTGGGCGTCGCGCTCCAGGAGCCGCAGGCCACCGTGCAGGGGGACCGGGTCTACCTCCTGGCCTTCGACGGCTCGCTCGTGGCCGTCGACACGGCCGCGGGCAAGCAGGTGTGGTCCCTCCAGACGTCCGTGAGCCGGGGTTCGGTGCCGGCCGCGGACGGCGAGCGCGTCTACTTCAGCGCCGCCGACGGGCGTCTCCTCGCCGTGGACGCGGAGAAGGGCAAGCTGGTCGGGCAGACGGCACTGCGGCTCGGCGCCAACTCGGACGAGGTGGTCGCCACGCTGGCCGCGCCCGAGGCGGTCGACGGCCGTGTCTACGCCGGCGCTCCCGACGGAACCGTCTTCGCGGTGGACGGGCGGGACCCGGCCGGCTGGTGACAGCGGGCCGTCTCCGCGGTGGACGGGCGGGACCCGGCCGACTGGTGACAGCGGGCGGGGTGAGACGCGCCGAGGGCCGCCTCCGTACGACGGAGACGGCCCTCACAGCCGGCCTGGCCTGACTGCGCGGTGGCGTCAGCCCAGCTTCGACACGTCCCGCACCGCGCCCTTGTCGGCGCTCGTCGCCATCGCGGCGTAGGCCCGCAGGGCGGCGGACACCTTGCGCTCGCGGTTCTTCGGGGCGTGGACGCCGCCGAGAGCCGCCTCGCGCCGGGCCAGCTCGGCGTCGTCGACGAGGAGCTCGATGGTGCGGTTCGGGATGTCGATGCGAATGCGGTCGCCGTCCGCGACGAGGGCGATGGTGCCGCCGGAGGCCGCCTCGGGCGAGGCGTGGCCGATCGACAGGCCCGAGGTGCCGCCGGAGAAGCGGCCGTCGGTGATCAGGGCGCAGGTCTTGCCGAGGCCGCGGCCCTTGAGGAAGGACGTCGGGTAGAGCATCTCCTGCATGCCCGGGCCGCCCTTGGGGCCCTCGTAGCGGATGACGACGACGTCGCCGTGCGTCACCTGCTTGTTGAGGATCTTCTCGACGGCCTCCTCCTGCGACTCGCAGACGACCGCCGGGCCCTCGAAGGTCCAGATCGACTCGTCGACGCCGGCCGTCTTGACCACACAGCCGTCGACGGCGAGGTTGCCGCGCAGGACGGCGAGGCCGCCGTCCTTGCTGTAGGCGTGTTCGGCGGAGCGGATGCAGCCGCCCTCGGCGTCCTCGTCCAGCGCCTCCCAGCGCTCGGACTGGGAGAACGCCTCGGCGGAACGGACACAACCGGGGGCCGCGTGCCAGAGTTCCAGGGCCTCGGCCGACGGCGAGCCGGCGCGGACGTCCCACGTCTTCAGCCAGTCCCCCAGGGACGGGCTGTGGACCGCGTGCACGTCCTCGTTGAGCAGACCCGCGCGGTGCAGTTCGCCGAGCAGGGCGGGGATGCCGCCGGCGCGGTGCACGTCCTCCATGTAGTACGTGCGGTTCTTCGCGACGTTCGGCGCGACCTTCGCCAGGCAGGGCACACGGCGCGAGACCGCGTTGATCTCCTCCAGGCCGAACGGGACGCCCGCCTCCTGGGCGGCGGCGAGGAGGTGCAGGATCGTGTTGGTCGAACCGCCCATCGCGATGTCGAGGGCCATCGCGTTCTCGAAGGCCTCGATGGTGGCGATGTTGCGGGGCAGGACCGTCTCGTCGTCCTGCTCGTAGTAGCGGCGGGTGATGTCCATCACCGTGCGTCCCGCGTCCTCGTACAGCGCCCTGCGGGCCGTGTGAGTGGCGAGGACCGAGCCGTTGCCCGGGAGGGAGAGGCCGATGGCCTCGGTCAGGCAGTTCATCGAGTTGGCGGTGAACATGCCGGAACAGCTGCCGCAGGTCGGGCAGGCGTTCTCCTCGATACGGAGGATGTCCTCGTCCGAGATCTTCTCGTTGACGGCCTCGGACATCGCGTCGACCAGGTCGAGCGTGCGGACGGTGCCGTCGACGAGCGTGGCGCGGCCGGACTCCATCGGGCCGCCGGAGACGAAGACCGTGGGGATGTTCAGCCGCAGGGCCGCGTTCAGCATGCCCGGGGTGATCTTGTCGCAGTTGGAGATGCAGATCAGAGCGTCGGCGCAGTGCGCCTCGACCATGTACTCCACGCTGTCCGCGATCAGGTCGCGGGAGGGCAGGCTGTAGAGCATGCCGCCGTGGCCCATCGCGATGCCGTCGTCGACGGCGATCGTGTTGAACTCGCGCGGGATGCCGCCGGCCGCGGTGATCGCCTCGCTGACGATCCGGCCGACCGGCTGGAGGTGGGTGTGTCCGGGCACGAACTCGGTGAAGCTGTTCGCCACGGCGATGATCGGCTTCCGGCCGATGTCCGCACCGGGTACACCGGAGGCGCGCATAAGGGCGCGTGCGCCCGCCATGTTGCGACCGTGGGTGACTGTGCGGGACCTCAGCTCGGGCATCGTCGCTCGCTCCTTCAGACAGGTAGGGCTGTTATTGAGCGTACGCCGGTCATCCACGGGGCGGGACGAGGTGTCCGGAATACGGGACGGATGTCTCGGCGACACCGCCGGTCACGCCCGGGTCGGGCGGGTCAGGCGGGTCACGCCCGGGGCAGGCGGTCACGCCCGGGGCAGGCGGTCATGGCTGGGTCAGGTGTCCCTGTACGACCGGCGCCACGCGGGCGATGATCAGCTCCAGGTCCGCCGAGGCCAGCGGCTCCACCTTGATCACGTACCGCAGCATCGCGCAGCCCACCAGCTGCGCCGCCGCCAGTTCGGCGCGCAGTTCGGCGTCCGGCAGGTCGAGCTGGACGGCGATGCGGCGCAGCAGCTGGGAGGCGACGAGGCGCCGGAAGACTGCGGCCGCGGTCTCGTTGTTCACGGCGGAGCGCACGATCGCCAGCAGCGGCTTGCGGGTGGTGGGGTTCTCCCAGACGCCGAGTATGAAGCGGGCGAACCGCTCGCCGACCTGGTCCAGCGGCCCGTCGGCGACGGCTTCCGGGGCGTTGAGCGCGGGCGCGAACGCGACCTCGATGGCCGCCTCGAAGACCTGCTCCTTGGTGCCGAAGTAGTGGTGCACCAGCGCCGAGTCCACGTCGGCCGCCTTCGCGATACCGCGTACGGACGTCTTCTCGTAGCCGCGCTCGGAGAACTCCTCGCGGGCGGCCGTCAGAATGCGGTCGCGGGTGTCCGCCGACTCCGCACGAGGGGGACGACCGCGTTTGCGGGCGGTGACGCCGGTCATCGGCGTGGCACCTTCGCCGCGGAGGACGGCGTCGGCGACGAGGCCGAGGCGGAGGAAGAGGCGGAGGCGGAGGGCGAGGAGGAGGCGGCGGAGGGCGAGGAGGCGGAGGAGGCCAGGTGCAGGCGCGTGAAGGCCAGGGCCTCCGACAGATCGGCCTCGCGTTCGGCGCTCGACATCGCGCGCCGCGTGTTGACCTCTATGACGACGTGCCCGTCGAAGCCGGTCAGCGCGAGCCGTTCCAGCAGCTCGGCGCAGGGCTGGGAGCCGCGGCCGGGGACCAGGTGCTCGTCCTTGGCCGAACCGTTTCCGTCGGCGAGGTGGACGTGGCCCAGGCGGTCGCCCATGCGGTCGATCATCTGCATCGCGTCCGCGCGGGCCGTCGAGGCGTGGCTGAGATCGATCGTGAAGTGCCGGTAGTCGTCCTTGGTGACGTCCCAGTCCGGCGCGTACGCGAGCATCTCGCGGTCGCGGTAGCGCCAGGGGTACATGTTCTCGACGGCGAACCGTACGTCCGTCTCGTCCGCCATCCGCCAGATGCCCGTGACGAAGTCGCGCGCGTACTGGCGCTGCCAGCGGAACGGCGGGTGGACGACGACCGCGCCGGCACCGAGCTTCTCCGCCGCCGCGCGGGCCCGCTGGAGCTTGGTCCACGGGTCGGTCGACCACACGCGCTGCGTGATGAGCAGGCACGGGGCGTGGACGGCGAGGATGGGGATGCGGTGGTAGTCGCTGAGTCTGCGCAGCGCGTCGATGTCCTGGCTGACGGGGTCGTTCCAGACCATGACCTCGACGCCGTCGTACCCGAGGCGTGCGGCGATCTCGAAGGCCGTCGCCGTCGACTCCGGGTAGACCGAGGCAGTCGACAGGGCGACCTTCGCATCCGGGATCCGCACGACTGGCTCTGCCATGGGGGACAGGTTACGGGGTGCGGTCACCCAGGTGCGGGGTGCCCGGCCGCCGTTGTGGCCTTCGCCACGGGCGGATGGGTACGGCGGCGCGGCGAGCTGGTGCGTACGGCGGCACGGCTGGCGGGCGGTACCTCGTGGGCGTCGGTGTCCCGCGTGGTGGAGCCGTCGGTGTCCCGCGTGATGAGCCGCCGTTGTCCCGCGCGCGGGACGACCGGCGTCACGGCTCACGGCTCACGGCTCACGGCTCACGGCTCACGGCTCACGGCCACGCTCCCCCGTGCACCGCGGAGCCCGTTACGCCGACGCCGGAACCCGTGGGCTCGTCACGCCGAAGCCAAGCCCCTTGGGTCCGTTACGCCGACGCCATTTGATCGAGTTTGCGGAGGATGACGCCTTCCCGGAGCGCCCATGGGCAGACCTCGAGGTTCTCGACGCCGAAGAGATCCATCGCGCCCTCCGCCACCAGCGCGCCCGCGAGGAGCTGGTTGGCGCGGCCCGGGGAGACACCGGGGAGCTCCGCCCGCTGGGCGGTCGTCATGCCGGCCAGGCGGGGCACCCAGGCCTCGAGGGACTCGCGCTTGAGCTGGCGCGGGGCGTACGGGCCTTCGACGGAACGGGCGGCGCCGGCGATGCGGGCGAGCTGCTTGAACGTCTTCGACGTGGCGACGACGTGGTCGGGGGCGCCGAAGCGCTTGAATTCCCCGACCGTACGGGCGATCTGCGCACGGGCGTGGCGGCGCAGCGCTCGTATGTCCTCGGGGTCGGGCGGGTCGCCGGGCAGCCAGCCCGCGGTGAGCCGGCCGGCACCGAGCGGCAGCGAGACGGCCGCGTCGGGCTCCTCGTCGATGCCGAAGGCGATCTCGAGGGAGCCGCCGCCGATGTCCAGGACCAGCAGCTTTCCGGCGGACCAGCCGAACCAGCGGCGGGCGGCGAGGAAGGTGAGCCGGGCCTCTTCGGCACCGGTGAGAACCTGGAGCTCGACGCCGGTCTCGGCCTGCACGCGCGCGAGGACGTCGTCGGCGTTGCTGGCCTCGCGTACGGCGGAGGTCGCGAACGGCAGCAGGTCCTCGACGCCCTTGTCCTCGGCGGCCTGGAGTGCCTCCTTGACGACGGCGATCAGTTTGCCGACGCCCTCGGGGCCGATCGCCCCGTCCTCGTCGAGGAGTTGGGCAAGGCGCAGTTCCACCTTGTGCGAGTGCGCGGGAAGGGGGCACGCGCCCGGGTGCGCGTCCACCACCAGCAGATGCACCGTGTTCGATCCCACGTCGAGGACACCGAGTCTCATGCAGGGAACGCTACTGCCCACAGGGCGATCCAGGTTGTGCGGGGCGAAGCCCCTCCTCGAGAAGTGCTGGTCGGGCGGCGGGCGGGACGTGTCCGAAGGGGCTCCTGGCGACTTACCCTGGACGAGTGCCAAAGACGAACAAGGCGAAGACCGACAAATCCACCGACGGTCCTTCGCGGGCGAAGCCGGTGAAGCCTGCGAAGAAGTCGAACAAGGCTCAGGCGGCGAAAGTGAAGGCCCTCGCGGCCAAGGCTGTGGCCGCGGACGAGAAGGGTCTCGACTTCGCGCGCGCGTGGGTGGAGTTCCCCGACCCGGCCGACGACGAACAGGTCTTCCGGTGTGACCTGACCTGGCTGACCTCCCGCTGGAACTGCATCTTCGGCAGCGGCTGCCAGGGCATCCAGCCGGGCCGCGCGGCCGACGGCTGCTGCACGCTGGGCGCCCACTTCTCCGACGAGGACGACGAGAAGCGCGTCGCCGGACATGTGGCGCGGCTCACGCCGGACATCTGGCAGCACCACGACGAGGGCACCCGGAACGGCTGGGTCTCGGAGGACGACGATGGCTCCCGTCAGACCCGCCCGTTCAACGGCTCGTGCGTCTTCCAGAACCGCCCCGGTTTCGCGGGCGGCGCGGGCTGCTCGCTGCACATCCTGGCCCTCAGGGAGGGCCGCGAGCCGCTGGAGACCAAGCCGGACGTCTGCTGGCAGCTGCCGGTGCGGCGGACGTACGACTGGATCGACCGGCCCGACGACACGCGGGTGCTCCAGGTGTCGATCGGTGAGTACGACCGCCGCGGCTGGGGGCCGGGCGGCCATGACCTGCACTGGTGGTGCACGTCCGCGACCTCGGCACACGGCGCGGGCGACCCGGTGTACGTCTCCTACCGCCCGGAGCTCACCGAGCTGATGGGCAAGGCCGGGTACGACCGCCTGGTCGAACTGTGCGAACAGCGCCTCGCCTCGCAGCTCCCGCTGGTGGCACCGCACCCGGCGGACCCGACCGGTCCGACGGACTCGACCGGTCCGACGGACTCGACGAACTGAGACACCCGGGCCACCCGGACCCCCTAGGGCGTCGCCGGGCTCGGCGGGCCGTTGTCGTCGGACGGCGGGGGCGAGTCCTCCGAGGTCGTCGGGGACGGGTCGCCCGGGGTGGGCTCCGGGTCGGAGGAGGCCGGTGGGTCGGTCGGGGCGGGGTCCGGGGAGGGCGGGGACGTGGGCGTGGGTTCCGGGCCGGACGACGGGGGCGGACCGCCGTGGCCCGGGCCGTTGCCGGGGCCCGAGGGGCCGGAGGCGGTGCCGTAGCCCTCGATGGAGACGACGGCGCCCGCCGGGGCGATCGCCACGCGCGCGTGCCAGTGCCCGGAGGGCTCGCGCAGATGGTCGACGTACACCTTGATCGTCACCGACTCGCCGGGCTTCAGGCTGCCCGTGGAACGGCTCAGATAGAGCCAGGAGGCCGCCGTGGTGGCCGACCAGCGGACCGGACCGTCACCGTCATCGTCACCTTCGCCGTGGGCGCCCGCGGTGAGGGTGATGAGAGTGGTGTCGCCGCTGTTGGCGACCGTCACGGAGAGGGGGCCGGAGGTGCTCCTGCCGAGTCCGGTGACGCTGACGACCTCCACGGAGACGTCCGGTCCGTTGTTCTTGGTGGAGCCGGTGCCGGGGCGGGTGCTGGCGTTTCCCGCGTTCTCGTAGCCGCCGACCGTCTCACCGTCGAGGCTGTCGGCACCGTGCGCCTCGCTGGTGCCGACCGAGCGGCTCTCGGCCCCCTCCCCCGTCGGTGTGCCCCGGTAGGCCGCCCACAGGGCGAGCACGGGAGCGGCGACGACGGTGGCGACGACGGTCGTCGTGACGGCACGCGCGCGTAGCCGCTCCCGGCGGGCGGCACGGTCCTTGGGGTCCATCGGGAAGCCCCGTCGGTCGTAGCGCGGCACTGCGGCGCCCCGCGCGCGGGTGAGACGGGCCATGGCCACGTGCAGCTCCGCGCGGGGCGCTTGCAGGACGGGCAGCTCGGCGGGGGTCACCCCGGCGCCCGGCCAGCGGCCCGGCACGGCGCGTTCGGCGGCCCGGCGGCAGCGCGGGCAGTCGTCGACGTGCCGGACGAGTTCGCGGCGCACGGCGGCGCTGAGCACGAGTTGGTGCTCACCGGTGAGCCGGGCCACTCCGGGGCAGCCGCCGGTCTCGACGACGGCGAGCGCCGCGCGCGTGCGCTCGACCTCGCAGGCGGCGGAGGCGAGCAGTTCGCGGGCGGCGGCGAGGTCCTTGCCGAGCACGGCGGCGACCTCGTGGGCGGCGAGGTGATGGCGTACGGCGAGTTCGAGTGCCTCGCGCTGCTCCGGGGTGGTGCCGGCGGCCTCCGGCCAGGCGAGCAGGGTGAGTTCGCGCCGACGTCGCTCGCCGGCCTCGTCGGAGGCGGTCGGGACCTCCGCCGCGGTGGATGCCGCGGAGAAGAAGGAGGTCGCGGAAGCAGTAGAGATCGCGGGAGCGGTGAAGGCCGTGGCGTTCGCGGGCTTGGTGCTCCGCTGTCGGCGGGCGCCGTCGCGTGCCGCCGCGTGCGTGCCCTGACGTTTCTGCTTGGCCTCGGTGTGCTTGGCCTCGGTGAGCTTGCGCAGACAGGCCCAGCGCGCCAGCGCGTACAGCCAGGCCCGGCGGTCGCCGGCCGTGTCGGGGACGCGCTGGCCACGCCGTTCGGCGAACGCCAGGACGTTGCCGAGGGCGGCGGTGGCCGCGTCGTGGTCGCACAGGACGGACAGGCAGTAGGTGAACAGGCCGTCCAGGTACGGCTCGTAGCGCGCGGGAGGCCACTGCGCGAGCGTGCGCGCCGCAGCGCTGTCGCGCGCCTCCCGGTGCGCCCGGTATGCGCCGGTCGTGCGGGTCGAAATTTCCGGGCTGCTGCTCATCACCCGTGCGACCGTAGGCGGCACGGAACCAGGTCTTCTTGTCCCTTGAGTCCTTTTAATCCGTACGGGTGAAACGATCCCTCATAAGGGCACACGGAAGGGGGGTCCCATGGCCCGTTCGTGACGGGCCGTGGCCGGTTCACAGGGGGTGCCCGCCCTCTCCGCAGCAGGCACGGGCGGGCGCGGGGCGCCGGCCGGGCGCTCAGGACGGGCGTCCGGCGGGTCCGGTTGTCCACAGGGACGTCCGGCTGTCGGTGGCGGCGGTTACGGTTTCCCCATGGCTGCCCGTACGAAGACCACCAAGGACCGTCCGTCCTACCGCTGCACCGAGTGCGGCTGGCAGACGGCCAAGTGGCTCGGCCGCTGCCCCGAGTGCCAGGCCTGGGGGACGGTCGAGGAGTACGGCACGCCCGCGGTCCGTACGACGACGCCGGGGCGCGTCACCACCTCCGCCCTGCCCATCGGCCAGGTGGACGGGCGTCAGGCCACCGCCCGCCCGACCGGCGTGCCCGAGCTGGACCGCGTCCTCGGCGGCGGGCTCGTACCGGGCGCGGTCGTGCTCCTGGCCGGCGAGCCGGGCGTCGGCAAGTCGACCCTCCTGCTGGACGTGGCCGCCAAGTCGGCGAGCGACGAACACCGCACCCTGTATGTGACCGGTGAGGAATCGGCCTCCCAGGTACGCATGCGCGCCGACCGCATCGGCGCCATCGACGACCACCTCTACCTGGCCGCCGAGACCGATCTGGCGGCCGTCCTCGGACACTTGGACGCGGTGAAGCCGTCCCTGCTGATCATGGACTCGGTGCAGACCGTGGCCTCCCCGGAGATCGACGGAGCGCCCGGTGGCATGGCCCAGGTCCGCGAGGTCGCCGGCGCCCTGATCCGCGTCTCCAAGGAGCGCGGTATGTCCACGCTTCTGGTGGGCCATGTCACCAAGGACGGCGCGATCGCCGGTCCGCGCCTCCTCGAACACCTCGTGGACGTCGTCCTGAGCTTCGAGGGGGACCGCCACGCGCGCCTGCGCCTGGTGCGAGGCGTCAAGAACCGCTACGGCGCCACCGACGAGGTCGGCTGCTTCGAACTGCACGACGAGGGCATTACGGGCCTTACCGACCCAAGCGGACTTTTCCTGACCCGTCGTGACGAACCGGTGCCGGGCACCTGTCTGACGGTGACCCTGGAGGGCCGTCGTCCGCTGGTCGCCGAGGTACAGGCACTCACCGTCGACTCACAGATCCCCTCGCCCCGCCGCACGACGTCCGGCCTGGAGACCTCCCGGGTCTCGATGATGCTGGCCGTTCTGGAGCAGCGAGGCCGGATCAGCGCGCTGGGCAAGCGGGACATCTACTCGGCGACGGTCGGCGGGGTGAAGCTCTCGGAGCCCGCCGCGGACCTGGCGATCGCCCTTGCCCTGGCCTCCGCGGCAAGCGACACCCCACTACCCAAAAACCTCGTGGCGATCGGCGAAGTCGGCCTCGCGGGCGAGGTCAGACGGGTCACGGGGGTTCAGCGCAGGCTCTCGGAGGCACACCGCCTGGGCTTCACGCACGCGCTCGTGCCGAGCGATCCGGGCAAGATCCCCGCGGGCATGAAGGTTGTGGAAGTCGCGGACATAGGGGACGCCCTGCGGGTCCTGCCGCGCTCCCGTCGCCGAGACGCCCCACGGGACGCGGAGGAGCGCCGGTAGACTTTGCCCTGGTCTCGCCCGTCCGTGCGAAACGAGTGCGCGAAACGGGAACGTCCCAGACCTGTGACCGGAGGAGTGCAGTGGCAGCCAACGACCGGGCGGCAGCTCCCGGAAAGTCCGGTGGGAGTTCCGGTGCCGAGGGCCTGATGCGCGCCGCGCTGAGCGCGGTGGCTCCCGGCACGGCCCTGCGCGACGGCCTGGAGCGGATCCTCCGCGGCAACACCGGAGGGCTCATCGTGCTGGGTTCCGACAAGACGGTCGAGGCGATGTGCACGGGCGGGTTCGTCCTGAACGTGGAGTTCGCGGCCACGCGCCTGCGTGAGCTGTGCAAGCTCGACGGCGGCATCGTGGTCTCCTCCGACCTGTCGAAGATCCTGCGGGCCGGGGTCCAGCTGGTGCCGGACCCCATGATCCCCACGGAGGAGACGGGCACCCGGCACCGTACGGCGGACCGGGTCAGCAAGCAGGTCGGCTTCCCTGTCGTCTCGGTCTCCCAGTCCATGCGTCTGATCGCCCTGTACGTCGACGGACAGCGCCGCGTCCTGGAGGACTCCGCGGCGATCCTGTCCCGCGCGAACCAGGCGCTGGCGACCCTGGAGCGTTACAAGCTCCGCCTGGACGAGGTCGCGGGAACGTTGTCAGCGCTCGAGATCGAGGACCTGGTGACGGTCCGGGACGTCTCCGCGGTGGCCCAGCGCCTGGAGATGGTGCGCCGCATCGCCACCGAAATCGCCGAATACGTGGTCGAACTGGGCACGGACGGGCGTCTGCTCTCCCTCCAGCTCGACGAGTTGATCGCGGGCGTGGAGCCGGAGCGCGAGCTGGTGGTCCGGGACTATGTGCCGGAGCCCACGGCCAAGCGGTCCCGCACGGTCGACGAGGCGCTGTACGAGCTGGACGCGCTCAGCCACGCCGAGCTGCTCGAACTGTCCACGGTGGCCCGCGCGTTGGGCTACACCGGCTCCCCCGAGGCCCTGGACTCGGCGGTCTCGCCCCGCGGCTTCCGTCTGCTGGCGAAGGTGCCTCGCCTGCCCGGTGCCATCATCGACCGCCTCGTCGAGCACTTCGGCGGCCTCCAGAAGCTCCTCGCCGCCAGCGTCGACGATCTCCAGACGGTGGACGGCGTGGGTGAGGCCCGGGCCAGGAGCGTCCGCGAGGGCCTGTCCCGGCTGGCGGAGTCGTCGATCCTGGAGCGGTACGTCTAGTTCGGTCTAGTCGTCGTTCAGCACGAACGACGTCTGAGCCTTGGCAAACCCCGGAGCCTTCGCCTCCAGCAGATACGTACCCGCTCCGGCCACCCCGGCCGGCGGCGTCGCGCACTCCGGGGCGCTCGGCTTGCGGTCCCACTTCACGGTGTACGTGAAACTGTCCCCGGCCGGCACCCGGTACAGCAGGCTCCCGGATGCCCTGGGGCAGTCGGCGGACGACCAGTACGCGTCGGCACCGCCCGTCTTCGTGATCGTCAACACCGCGGACCTGGGCCCGACATCGACCTTGCAGTCGCTTCCCGAGCTGTTCTTCGCGGTCAGTTGAAAAGTGGGCGTCTGGTCGGGCGAGTAGGAGTTCTGGACGCTGCGCAGGGTCAACGTGACCACTCCGGCGGTGCAGTTGGGCAGTGTCGTCCCGGCCGGGAGCACCGTTCCGGTACCGCTGCCGACGCCACCGCCGGCGGTACTGCCGCCGCCACTGCCGCTGCCGTTGGCGCCGTCGTCGGTGCCGCCCGCGCCCGCCGAGCCACCGTCCGAGCCACCGGATCCGGCGCCGTCACCCGAGCCCGTGCCCGACCCGGAGCCCGACCCGGAGCCGCTGGTGGCACCTGCGCTCGACTCGTCGCGTCCGCCCGGGTTTTGGCTGATCGCGGGCCCCGATCCGGACGGCCCCGGCGTGATGGAGGACGCGGGATTCTTGCCGCCGCCACCGTCGGCGCCGTTGTTCCCGCCGCCTCCGCCCGAGGTCACCACCCACAGGATCAGCAGGGCCAACAGGGCGAACACGGACAGCAGTACGACCCTCCGACGCCAGTAGATGGAGGAGGGAAGCGGCCCGACCGGATTGCGCATAGATCCCACGGCGCAAACTCTACGAGAGATCGAGTGGTTCGCTGGCCCCACCCGCCGCCACGACCACAACTTTTCCGGATCATCATCCCGGAAACCACGTCTCCCGCCCCGACGTCGGCCCGCGCGGTTCGTCGCCGCTTGACGATCTCCCGTTGCACCTCTGGCCACGGCCCGCGTCACGCGCGCGTGGCGTGCCCCCCGGGACCCCACCCCGGTCGAGTGGCGGTACGCGCGCGTGCCCCGGTGCGCATGGCAGGATCGGAAGGGCCATGACTGCGCCCACGAAACCCCCGCACCGTACCCCCGCCCGCTCCGACGCCGACGTGACCGCGGCCGACCTGCACTCGCCGGTGATCGACTGGTTCGAGGAGAACGCCCGCGACCTGCCCTGGCGGCGCCCCGAGGCCGGTGCGTGGGGCGTGATGGTCAGCGAGTTCATGCTCCAGCAGACACCGGTCAGCCGCGTCCTGCCGGTCTACGAGCAGTGGCTCGCCCGCTGGCCGCGCCCCGCCGACCTGGCCGCGGAGGCCCCGGGCGAGGCCGTACGCGCGTGGGGGCGGCTCGGCTACCCGCGCCGCGCCCTGCGGCTGCACGGCGCCGCGGTGGCGATAACGGAACGGCACGGCGGCGATGTGCCGTCGGACCACGCGCAACTCCTCGCACTGCCCGGCATCGGCGAGTACACGGCCGCGGCCGTCGCCTCCTTCGCGTACGGACGCCGGCACGCCGTCCTGGACACCAACGTCCGCCGTGTCTTCGCGCGCGCCGTCACGGGCGTGCGGTACCCGCCGAACGCCACCACGGCCGCCGAACGCAAACTGGCCCGCGCCCTGCTGCCCGAGGACGAGCCGACCGCCGCACGCTGGGCCGCCGCGTCCATGGAACTCGGCGCGCTCGTCTGCACGGCGAAGAACGAGACGTGCGTGCGCTGCCCGATCGCGGCGCGGTGTGCCTGGCGGCTCGCGGGCAAACCGGAGCACGACGGACCGCCGCGCCGGGGCCAGACGTACGCCGGCACCGACCGGCAGGTCAGGGGCAAGCTGCTCGCCGTCCTGCGGGAGGCGCCCGCCCCCGTGCCGCAGGCCGCCCTCGACCGGGTGTGGCACGAGCCGGTGCAACGCGCGCGTGCGCTGGACGGCCTCGTCGCGGACGGACTCGTGGAGCCGCTGCCGGGCGGGCTGTACCGCCTGCCGATGACCTGACACATCGTCATTTCACAGGTGTACGGCTCCATCACAGCCGTCGCCGGGCTCTTGTCACGCTCAACAGCCGGACACAACGCCCTATAGGTGACGCATTCAGCCCGTCTCTCTACCCCGAACCTCGCTCCGTTACACAACTGACGGACAGCTGAGCGCTAGCCGCAGGCTGCTTCGGACAGCGCCGTGACAACACCTCCGTAGCTTCAGTTGCGTACCCGGCAGGAACACGACGGCTACAGACCACAGGCAGTGAACCGGCGGCGGCAGTCCGCCGGTACGGGGAATCGGAGGCGGTTGACCATGGCACAGGACGAGGTGCTCGAGTTCGAGGAATACGTCCGCACGCGGCAGGACGCGCTGCTGCGCAGCGCCCGGCGCCTGGTCCCGGATCCGGTCGACGCACAGGACCTCCTCCAGACCGCACTGGCCCGGACGTACGGCCGCTGGGACGGCATCGCGGACAAGCGGCTCGCGGACGCCTACCTGCGCCGGGTCATGATCAACACCCGTACCGAGTGGTGGCGGGCCCGCAAGCTCGAGGAAGTCCCGACCGAGCAGCTCCCGGACGCCCGTGTGGACGACTCCACCGAGCAGCACGCGGACCGTGCCCTGCTGATGGACGCGATGAAGGTTCTCGCTCCGAAGCAGCGCAGTGTCGTCGTGCTGCGACACTGGGAGCAGATGTCCACGGAGGAGACGGCCGCCGCCCTCGGCATGTCGGCCGGAACGGTCAAGAGCACGCTGCACCGGGCGCTCGCCCGGCTCCGCGAGGAGCTGGAAGCCCGCGATCTGGACGCACGCGCGCTGGAGCGTGAGGAGCGGGAGCGTTGCGTGGCGGCCTGACCGAGGCCGGGCCCACACCGGCCCGAAGCACCATCCAGGCGGCGATCACGGCGATGTCCGTGCTCGCCGCCCTCGCCCTTCTCGTCTCCGCCTGTGGCACCGGCGGCACCGGCGCCCGTGACGAGGGCCCGGCCCACGCCGACGCGGTGGCGGGCGCCACCACCTCCCCCTCGTCGGCCTCCACCGCTCCCCCCGACCGGACGGACGCGGTCCGGCTGGTCAAGGACGACCCCGCGGTCTCGGCGGAGGTCAAGCGCGAGCTTCAGCCCTGCGTCGGCGACGAGTACCCGGTCGACGTCTCGTACGGTGACCTCACCGGCGGCTCCGGAAACGACATCATCGTCAACGTACTCACCTGCGGCGACGTGGTCGGCGTGGGCTCGTACGTGTACCGCAGGATCGACGGCGGTTACATGAACGTGTTCAGGGCCGAGGAGCCGCCCGTCTACGCGGAGATGGACCGGGGCGACCTGGTGGTGACCAAGCAGGTGTACGAGAAGGGCGACCCGGTCTCCGACCCGTCCGGTGAGAACGTGATCACGTACCGCTGGACCTCGGGCCACTTCGTCAAGGAGTACAGCTGGCACAACGACTACAGCAGCGTCGTCGGTACGGACCCGACGGTGGTGCCGGAGGCCGGCTGACCTGCCCCGGAGCGGCGTCCGAAAAAATCTTCCGGCGGTGTGAACCGATCGGGCCGCTCGTTCCGATCAATGGATGGACGGGCAGGGACGGGCAAGGACCGGCAGGGAGCACACATGGAACGCACGAGAAGTGAACGCTCCGCGCGCTCCACGCGTCCAAGCAAGGGACACACCCGACAGGTCACCGACAGGACGCAGACAGAACCCCGCCGGATCGACGGCCCGCACGCGTACATGAACGCACACGGGAACGCCTACATGAACGCATACGAGAACTGAGAGCACCGGGATGGCAGACCAGACCCACGTCCTGTTCGTCGAGGACGACGACGTCATCCGCGAGGCCACCCAGCTCGCCCTCGAGCGGGACGGCTTCGTGGTCACCGCGATGCCCGACGGCCTGTCGGGACTGGAGGCGTTCCGTGCGGACCGCCCGGACATCGCGCTGCTGGACGTCATGGTGCCGGGCCTGGACGGCGTGAGCCTGTGCCGGCGGATCCGGGACGAGTCCACCGTGCCGGTGATCATGCTGTCGGCGCGCGCCGACTCCATCGACGTCGTCCTCGGTCTGGAGGCCGGCGCCGACGACTACGTGACCAAGCCCTTCGACGGCGCCGTGCTGGTGGCCCGGATCCGCGCCGTACTGCGCCGCTTCGGGCACGCCGGCGGCGGCGACCGCACCGAGCCCGCCGCCTCCACCGCGGGCGGAGTGCTGTCGTTCGGTGATCTTGAGATCGACACCGAGGGCATGGAGGTGCGCCGGTCCGGGCAGCCGGTGGCGCTGACCCCGACCGAGATGCGCCTGCTGCTGGAGTTCTCCTCCGCTCCCGGCACGGTTCTCTCGCGCGACAAACTGCTGGAGCGGGTGTGGGACTACGGCTGGGGCGGCGACACCCGGGTCGTGGACGTCCATGTGCAGCGGCTGCGGACGAAGATCGGTCAGGACCGTATCGAGACGGTCCGCGGTTTCGGCTACAAGTTGAAGGCCTGAGCGGGGCAGGGACAGGGGCAGGAGGATGCGGGGGATGATCCGGCAGCTGGTTCCGGCCCGCACGGAGGGCGTGGGCATCCGTACGGGGCTGCGATGGAAACTGAGCGCGGCGATCGCGCTGGTCGGCGCGCTGGTGGCGATCGCGCTCAGCCTGGTCGTGCACAACGCCGCCCGCGTGTCCATGCTGGACAACGCACGCGACCTCGCCGACGAACGCGTCCAGATCGCCCAGAAAAACTACGAGCAGTCGGGACGGCCGAACTTCCCCAACATCAAGATCGACGACTTCAGCCTGCCGCCGTCGTTGCGGGAGAAGGTCGAGGAGGGCCGCCGGGCCACCTTCGTCTCCGACCGCACGGGTGGAGTGCCGGACATCTGGGCGGCCGTGCCGGTGAAGGACGGGCATGTGCTGTCCCTGCACACCGGTTTCACCGACCGCAGCACCGACATCCTCAACGATCTCGACCAGGCTCTGGTGATCGGCTCCATCGCGGTGGTCCTCGGCGGCAGCGCGCTCGGAGTGCTCATCGGCGGGCAGCTCTCGCGCCGGCTGCGCAAGGCGGCGGCCGCGGCGAACCAGGTCGCCAAGGGCGAGTCGAACGTGCGCGTACGGGACGCGATCGGCGGGGTCGTGCGGGACGAGACCGATGATCTGGCGAGCGCGGTGGACGCCATGGCCGACACGCTTCAGGAGCGGCTGGAGGCCGAGCGCCGGGTCACCGCCGACATCGCGCACGAACTGCGTACCCCGGTGACGGGACTGCTGACGGCCGCCGAGCTGCTGCCGCCCGGCCGGCCGACGGAACTGGTCCTGGACCGGGCGAAGGCCATGCGCACCCTGGTCGAGGACGTGCTGGAGGTGGCCCGCCTCGACGGTGCCTCGGAGCGCGCCGAACTCCAGGACATCGTGCTGGGCGAGTTCGTGGCCCGGCGGGTCGCGGCCAAGGACCCTGACGTCGAGGTGCGGGTGGTGCACGAGTCGATGGTCACGACCGACCCCCGGCGCCTGGAGCGCGTGCTGTTCAACCTGCTGGCCAACGCCGCCCGGCACGGCAAGCCGCCGATCCAGGTCACCGTCGAGGGCCGGGTCATCCGGGTCCGCGACCACGGCCCGGGTTTTCCCGAGGACCTGCTCGCCGAGGGACCCAGCCGTTTCCGCACCGGCAGCGCCGACCGGGCCGGACACGGGCATGGGCTCGGGCTCACCATCGCCGCGGGCCAGGCCCGCGTACTGGGGGCCCGGCTGACCTTCCGCAACGTACGGCCGGCGGGAGCCCCGGAGCACATACCCGCCGAGGGCGCCGTCGCCGTCCTGTGGCTGCCCGAGCACGCGCCGACGAACACGGGAAGCCACCGGCTGATGCCGTGAGGCGGACAGGCCGCGGTGCGCTGCTCGGTCGAAGGGCCAAGCAACAGGCCCCCCGGGGCGGACACCGCCGGGGGGCCTTGGCTCACTGCAACGAGGTCGGACTGCCTCGACTCAGACGGTCTCGAGTCGAATCGCCTCGAGTCAGAGCGCCTCGGGTCAGAGCGCCTCGACGAGGGGCGGCTGCGCCGCAGCCGTACCGTCGGTCGGCTCCGCGCCGTCCTTCTGCGGTCCGGCCCCCTTGAGCGGGACCTCCTTCACGAACACCGCCGCCACCAGCGCGATCACCGCCACCACGGATCCCAGCAGGAAGGCGGAGTGGGTACCGGCCGACACCGCGTGCTGGTAGGCCTCGCGGGCCGCGACGGGCAGCTTGGCCAGGCTGGCCGCGTCGAGCTGCGCGGACTGCTCGGTGACCTTGGAACCGAGGGCGCCGGCCCGCTCGGACATGACGTCCTGGACGCGGCTGTTGAACAGCGCGCCCATGATCGCGACACCGAAGGAGGAGCCGAGCGTACGGAAGAGAGTGGTGGACGAGGAAGCGACGCCCATGTCCTTCATCTCGACGCTGTTCTGCGCGACCAGCATCGTGATCTGCATCAGGCAGCCCATGCCGAGACCGACGACGGCCATGAACACACCGGAGGTGAGACGGCTGGTCCCGGTGTCCATCGTGGACAGCAGGTACAGGCCGATGACCATGGCGACGCTGCCGACGACCGGGAAGATCTTGTACTTGCCGCTGTTGGTGGTCACCCGGCCCGCCACCATCGAGGTGACCAGCATGGCGCCGAGCATCGGCAGGAGCAGCAGACCGGAGTTGGTCGCGGAGGCGCCCTGCACCGACTGCTGGTACAGCGGCAGGAAGAGGGTGGCGCCGAACATCACGAAGCCGGTGACGAAGCCGATGAGCGACATCAGGGTGAAGTTGCGGCTGCGGAAGATGTGCAGCGGCACGATCGGCTCGGCGGCCCTTTTCTGCCAGAACACGAACCCGATGAGCGAGGCGACACCGATCCCGATGAGTTCCATGATCCGCGCGGACGACCAGGCGTACTCCGAGCCACCCCAGGTGGTGACGAGGACGATGGAGGTGATGCCGACGGTCAGCAGACCGGCGCCCAGATAGTCGATCCGCGACTGCGAACGCTTCGTCGGCAGGTGCAGGACGGCGCTGATGAGGGCCAGCGACACCACGCCGAGCGGCAGGTTGATGTAGAAGGACCAGCGCCAGCCCCAGTTGTCGGTGATGGTGCCGCCGACCAGCGGACCGCCGATCATGGCCAGCGCCATGACGCCGGCCATCATGCCCTGGTACTTGCCGCGCTCCCGCGGCGGAATCAGGTCACCGATGATCGCCATGACGCCGACCATCAGACCGCCGGCGCCGAGACCCTGGATCGCGCGGAAGCCGATCAGCTCGCCCATGTTCTGCGCCATACCGCTCAGCGCGGACCCGATCAGGAAGATCACGATCGACGTCATGAAGGCGCCCTTGCGCCCGTACATGTCGCCGAGCTTGCCCCAGAGCGGGGTGGAGGCCGCGGTCGCGAGGGTGTACGCGGTCACGACCCACGAAAGGTGTTCGAGTCCGCCGAGCTCACCCACGATCGTAGGCATCGCCGTGCCCACGATCATGTTGTCGAGCATCGCGAGCATCATCGTGATCATCAGTGCGAGCAGGACGACCCGCACGCTCCTGGGCTGTTTCTCCGGTTCGGTCTCGACTGTCTTCGTGTCCGCCATCGTTCCCACTCCCCTGGGCTTCCCCCCGGCCGGCCACTTACCTGCCGCCCGGCTAGTTCACTACACTGGGAAGGTAGACCTGCAACTAGCCGGGCGTCAAGTAAGTTCCCGTAGGTAACTAGCCGGACGGCAAGTAAGTTCCAGCGGGAGCGCGAGAGCACGAGAATGGACGTCACCATGGACGGCACGAAGCAGCAGCGGCGCGGTAACACCCGCCAGCGCATCCAGGACGTCGCGCTCGAACTCTTCGCCGAGCAGGGCTACGAGAAGACCTCCCTCCGCGAGATCGCGGAGCGCCTGGAGGTCACCAAGGCGGCCCTGTACTACCACTTCAAGACCAAGGAAGAGATCATCGTCGGCATCTTCACGGATCTGACGAAGCCGATCGAAGACCTGATCGACTGGGGCAGGAGCCAGCCGCACACCCTGGAGACCAAGCAGGAACTCGTGCGGCGCTACAGCCGGGCCCTCTCCGAGGCGACCCCGCTCTTCCGCTTCATGCAGGAGAACCAGGCGACGGTACGGGAACTCCAGATCGGCGACTCGTTCAAGGACCGCATGCGGGGCCTGCGCGACATCATCATCGACACGGACGCCCCCCTCACCGACCAGGTCCGCTGCGTGAGCGCCATCTTCACGCTGCACGCCGGCATGTTCTTCCTCCAGGACCTCGAAGGCGACCCCGAGGACAAGCGCGCAGCCGTCCTCGAGGTCGCCATCGATCTGGTGACACAGGCGCACCAGGGCACCTGATCACATGGGCGTCAGACCTTCACGCCCTTGCTGTGCAGGAAGGTGACCGGGTTGATCGCCGAACCGTAGTTCGCGGTCGTCCGGATCTCGAAGTGCAGGTGGGGGCCGCTGGAGTTGCCGGTGTTGCCCGACAGGGCGATCTTCTGGCCCGTCTTGACGATCTGACCGACCTTCACCTCGATGCGCGAGAGGTGGGCGTACTGCGAGTACACGCCGTTGGCGTGCTTGATCACGATGGCGTTGCCGTAGGCGGGGCCGTCACCGGCTCCGTTGCCGCCGGCCTTGACCACGGTGCCGCCGTGCGCGGCCATGACCTTGGTGCCGCTCGGCACGGCGAAGTCCTGACCGCTGTGCGTGGACTGCCACATCTTGCCCGCCTGGGCGAATCCGGCGGACAGCGTGTACTTCTTCACCGGGTCTATCCAGGAAGCCGCCGAGGCGGCCGTCTTGGCGGCGGCCGGTGCTGCGGCGGGCGCGGCGGCGGACGCCACTCCGGCTCCCAGCACGACCGAGGCGCCCAGGGCTGCGGCCCCGACGGCCACACGAGTGCGGAGCAGGGACGTACGGGAGGAACGGAACGTGACGTGCTGGAACATCGAAGACCTCACGGGGGTGGGGGCAGAAGAAACCACCCGGCGTGAACCTCCGCCGCAGTGGCCATCCCTTGGTAACCCCGGGGCCCACAAGCGCCCAAACGTGTGATCTACGACTTAATCTAGTACTTCACCCCAAAACTTCTCACTTCTTGACAGATCGCCCTTTCCCGACACTTGCGGCAGCGCCCCACGCCGGAGGCCTGAACGAGGGTCGGAACCTTGGGGCCGTATGTCCTTTTTGCTCCTAATTGGGCTACGACTATTCGGTCTAGTAGCGCCCGAATCGTCTGTGCCGCATGTCACCGGCCGCCCCCTGTAAGGGACTTCGGAATGTGACGGCGGCTACTCCCGTACCTCACGGGCCACTTGTGACCCCGCTCACGTTCGCGTACGCGGGTCTGTGATCAGGCTCTCAGTCACCTCTACCGTCCAGTAACCCGCTGGTTCCCCCCAGGTCACCACCAGCTATCAGCATGCTCACGACACCGGCAGCGCAAGGACGCGAGAGGACCCCACACATGACCAGAGGCACCTGGACGCGCCGCATAGCCATGACCGCCGTGGCGACGGCAGCCGTCACGGCGATGGCGGTCCCGGTCGGCGCCCAGGCCGCGACGGCCACCGGCACCTCCACCGTCGCCACCACGGCCGCCGCCGAGGACGTCGACTACGCCACCTGGCAGCAGGACTGCCAGGCCGTGATGAACCAGGCCCTGCCGGCGCTGAAGCAGCGCATCGCCGCCACCAAGCCGGGCGAGAAGCAGGCGATCGTCTTCGACATCGACAACACCACACTGGAGACCGACTTCGGCTTCAGCTACCCCCAGCCGGCCAACAAGCCGGTCCTCGACGTGGCCGAGTACGCCCAGGAGCACGGCGTCTCCCTGTTCTTCGTCACCGCCCGCCCGGGCATCATCTCCGGGGTGACCGACTACAACCTCAAGTACGTCGGCTACAAGGTCTCCGGCCTGTACGTACGCGGCTTCCTCGACCTCTTCAAGGACGTCGCCGCCTACAAGACCGCCCAGCGCGTCAACATCGAGTCCAAGGGCTACACGATCATCGCGAACATCGGCAACAGCGCCACCGACCTCTCGGGCGGCCACGCCGAGACGACGTACAAACTGCCGGACTACGACGGCCAGCTGTCGTAGCCCCCTGGCCCCTGCCATGGCCGTGGAGGCCACGGCAGGGGCCGTGAGACGTCTGCGAGGCTTGTGAGCGCATGCGAAAGGGGCCGGTGCTGTGAAGCACCGGCCCCTTTCTGCGCTCAACCCCCTGAGGGTCAGGCTTCCTTGCTCAGGTTCGGTCCGGTGCCGCCGGCCGCCTGCTCGATCGGCGGGACGTCGGGCAGAGCCGACTTCTCCTCGCCGCGGAAGGTGAAGGTCTTGGTCTCACCCTCGCCCTCGGTGTCCACGACCACGATGTGACCGGGGCGCAGCTCGCCGAAGAGGATCTTCTCCGAGAGCGTGTCCTCGATCTCGCGCTGGATGGTGCGACGCAGCGGACGCGCACCCAGCACCGGGTCGTAACCCTTCTTCGCGAGCAGCTCCTTCGCGGGCTGGGAGAGCTCGATGCCCATGTCCCGGTCCTTGAGGCGCTCGTCGACCTTGTCGATCATCAGGTCGACGATCCGCAGGATGTCCTCCTGCGTCAGCTGCGGGAAGACGACGACGTCGTCGACGCGGTTGAGGAACTCGGGGCGGAAGTGCTGCTTGAGCTCGTCCGAGACCTTGTTCTTCATGCGCTCGTAGTTCGACTTCTTGTCGCCCGAGGCCGCGAAGCCCAGGTTGAAGCCCTTGGAGATGTCCCGGGTGCCGAGGTTGGTCGTCATGATGATGACCGTGTTCTTGAAGTCCACGACCCGGCCCTGGGAGTCGGTCAGCCGACCGTCCTCCAGGATCTGGAGCAGCGAGTTGAAGATGTCCGGGTGGGCCTTCTCGACCTCGTCGAAGAGGACGACGGAGAACGGCTTGCGACGGACCTTCTCGGTCAGCTGGCCGCCCTCTTCGTAGCCCACGTATCCGGGGGGCGAACCGAAGAGCCGCGACACCGTGTGCTTCTCGCTGAACTCCGACATGTCGAGGGAGATCAGCGCGTCCTCGTCACCGAAGAGGAACTCGGCGAGCGCCTTGGACAGCTCGGTCTTACCGACACCGGACGGACCGGCGAAGATGAACGAACCACCGGGACGCTTCGGGTCCTTGAGGCCCGCACGCGTACGACGGATCGCCTTCGACAGCGCCTTGACGGCGTCGATCTGGCCGATGACCCGCTTGTGGAGCTCGTCCTCCATGCGCAGCAGACGCGAGGACTCCTCCTCGGTCAGCTTGAACACCGGGATGCCGGTGGCCGTGGCGAGGACCTCGGCGATCAGCTCGCCGTCGACCTCGGCGACGACGTCCATGTCGCCGGCCTTCCACTCCTTCTCCCGCTTGGCCTTGGCGGCCAGGAGCTGCTTCTCCTTGTCGCGGAGGGAGGCGGCCTTCTCGAAGTCCTGCGAGTCGATCGCGGACTCCTTGTCGCGGCGGACGCCGGCGATCTTCTCGTCGAACTCGCGCAGGTCCGGCGGCGCGGTCATCCGGCGGATACGCATCCGGGAACCGGCCTCGTCGATCAGGTCGATCGCCTTGTCCGGCAGGAAGCGGTCCGAGATGTACCGGTCGGCCAGGGTGGCGGCCTGGACCAGCGCCTCGTCGGTGATCGAGACACGGTGGTGCGCCTCGTACCGGTCACGCAGACCCTTGAGGATCTCGATCGTGTGCGGCAGGGACGGCTCCGCGACCTGGATGGGCTGGAAGCGGCGCTCGAGGGCCGCGTCCTTCTCCAGGTGCTTGCGGTACTCGTCCAGCGTGGTCGCACCGATGGTCTGCAGCTCACCACGGGCCAGCATCGGCTTCAGGATCGAGGCGGCGTCGATGGCGCCCTCGGCGGCACCCGCACCGACCAGCGTGTGCAGCTCGTCGATGAACAGGATGATGTCGCCACGGGTGCGGATCTCCTTGAGGACCTTCTTCAGTCGCTCCTCGAAGTCACCGCGGTAGCGGGAGCCGGCGACCAGGGCGCCGAGGTCCAGGGTGTAGAGGTGCTTGTCCTTGAGGGTCTCGGGCACCTCGCCCTTGACGATGGCCTGGGCGAGGCCTTCGACGACGGCGGTCTTGCCGACGCCGGGCTCACCGATCAGGACCGGGTTGTTCTTGGTGCGGCGGGACAGCACCTGCATGACCCGCTCGATCTCCTTCTCGCGCCCGATGACCGGGTCGAGCTTGGACTCACGAGCGGCCTGGGTGAGGTTCCGGCCGAACTGGTCGAGGACCAGGGACGTCGAGGGCGTGCCCTCGGCAGGGCCACCACTGGCGCCGGCGGTCTCCTTGCCCTGGTAGCCGGAGAGCAGCTGGATGACCTGCTGCCGCACCCGGTTGAGATCTGCGCCCAGCTTGACGAGGACCTGGGCGGCGACGCCCTCGCCCTCGCGGATCAGGCCGAGCAGGATGTGCTCCGTGCCGATGTAGTTGTGTCCCAGCTGAAGCGCCTCGCGGAGCGACAGCTCCAGGACCTTCTTGGCACGGGGGGTGAAGGGGATGTGCCCGGACGGGGCCTGCTGGCCCTGACCGATGATCTCCTCCACCTGCTGGCGGACCGCCTCGAGCGAAATCCCGAGGCTCTCAAGGGCCTTGGCGGCGACACCCTCACCCTCGTGGATCAGGCCCAGGAGGATGTGCTCGGTGCCGATGTAGTTGTGGTTGAGCATCCGGGCTTCTTCCTGAGCCAGGACGACAACCCGCCGCGCGCGGTCGGTGAACCTCTCGAACATCGTTAATCGCTCCTCAGAGCGGTCAGGCAGTGGGGGGAACTTCCCCTCCCTGTCCTTCCGCAGCTTAGTCCCGCAAGCGGGGACCGCTCATTCCAACTGCCGACACCGTCGATGGCCTCCTGACCCCGAACGCCGACATCTGCTCCAACCCGATGGTGCGAGACGATGTTCCCGCAGGCCAGGCAGTTACCCCAGTCGCCAGTACGCCGATGGCGAACGTGAGACGGCCTTTCCTGCGTGTCGCCCCCTCCCACTAGGGATGTCTTACCCGCTGCGACCGACAGTCCATGCCGTACGCCCCCGTCCCCTCCGCTACGGGCGAACAACCTTGCGTCCCCCGACACCCCCACACGCCCCGATTGTCGACACAGTGGGCGTCCGTCCAAACACCCAGCGTAACTCGCGGGCCTTTCGGCGGTTGCACTTGGCATGGTTGGCTCAGTCCCATCGGCTGTCTGCTCGGCCGCCGCCGCGATCCTCACGGTCCCCCTCCCCCGACGGCCGCCCGGCCCGGATGATCCGGCCGACCGGATCCGCGGCTGGTACGAGAACGAACTGGGCTGGACCACGGTGCCCGGGGAGCCGGTACGACTTTTGGTGGGCGAGCGCTTCGACGTGCTGGACGTGCCGGCCGAGGCGGGCCTCGGGGCACTGCGGCGACTGGCGCCGGGTTCGCCGGTGGCCGTGCGGGGCGACCGGATGCGGCTGCTGGTGGCGGCGGGCGGCGCGGAGGAGGTGCCGGGGATCCTTCAGTGGCTGGAGTGGGGCGCGCTGCCACTGGATCTGACGGCGATCGGCGCGGGCGGGCTCATCGAGGCTCCCCTTCCACCTTCCGGGCGGGACCGGGACCGTGAGCCGGACCGGGACCGTGAGGCGGACCGGGACCGTGAGCCGGACCGGGACCGTGAGCCGGGCCCGAACCGTCCCGGGCCGGTGCAGGGGGCCGCCGTCTGGCTGCGGCCCCCCGTGGCAGGGTGCGAGACAGAGGCCTCGCTGCCGATGATGTCGGCACTGGGGGACGTTGGGGGCGCCCCCGATCTCGTACGGCTGGTGGACACGCTGGCGACGCACTGTCACCGTGTCCGGCTGCGGCGCGCGAGCCTCAGCCGTTGGCCTTCTCGTAAGCCTCACGAATGGACGCCGGAACGCGGCCGCGGTCATTGACCTCGTAACCGTTCTCCTTGGCCCACGCGCGGATCTGGGCGGTGTCCTGGCTGCCACCGGAAGCGGCGCGCGCCTTTCCACGCCCACCCGAAGCGCGGCCCCCGGTACGACGGCCACCCTTCACGTAGGGCTCGAGAAGTCCACGGAGCTTGTCCGCATTGGTAGTCGTGAGATCGATCTCGTAGGTCTTGCCGTCCAACGCGAACGTCACGGTCTCGTCCGCCTCGCCGCCGTCGAGGTCGTCGACAAGAAGGACCTGAACCTTCTGTGCCACCGGATTTCCTTTCATCGAAAACGTGAGGGTCGGGGGTCCGCGGCGTCCGCCGTTTAGCCGAGCCCCTGTTATATGCAGTACTGCAGTACGTCGGAAAGCAAACCGCTTTTGCTGGGAAAACACAAACCCCCGGCAGAGACCGGCAGCCCGCCCCTCGCCCGGAAACGTGCGCGTTTCGGACATAGGGAACCAGGGCAGTGCGCGTCGATGTGAATGGACGGCGACGATCACAGATGCAGAAGCATCCGGCTGTTGCCCAAGGTGTTCGGTTTCACTCGTTCGAGTCCGAGGAACTCCGCGACGCCCTCGTCATAGGAACGCAGCAGCTCCGCGTAGACATCGGTGTCGACCGGCGTCTCACCGATCTCCACGAAGCCGTGCTTGCCGAAGAAGTCCACTTCGAAGGTCAGGCAGAAAACCCGGCGAACGCCGAGCCACCGGGCGGTGTGGAGCAACTTCTCCAACAACTGGTGACCGACACCGGCGCCCTTCAGCCCGGGCTTCACCGCGAGAGTGCGGACTTCCGCCAGGTCTTCCCACATCACGTGCAGGGCGCCGCAGCCGACCACCTCGGCGTTGTCGTCGCGTTCGGCGACCCAGAACTCCTGGATGTCCTCGTAAAGCGTCACCGTGGCTTTGTCGAGCAGGATGCCGCCGCGGACGTACGCGTCAAGGAGACGGCGCACGGCGAAGACATCGCCGGTCCGGGCCCGGCGGACGGTGATGGCTTTAGCGGTGACTTCGCGGTTCTCGGCCGGGGGACTCTCTGCTGACATGTGCGGACGCTATCGTCCGTCGGCCTCCGTCGCCGAGCCGGGGTTCTCGCCGGTACTCCCCGTACTCCCGGGACTCCCCGCAGTCGCGGGTTCGGCTGTTTCCGGACCTTGGACGATGCGTACGGCGTCGCGCAGCGCGAGCCGCTGTTCCTCGCTCATCATCCCGAAGAAGGCGACGAGAGCGGCGGCGGGGTTGTCGCTCTGCGCCCAGGCGTCGTTCATCAGGGCGGCTGCGTAGGCGGCCCGGGTCGAGACCGCCTCATATCGATAGGCCCGGCCTTCCGCTTCGCGGCGCACCCAGCCCTTCTGATGGAGATTGTCCAAAACGGTCATCACCGTGGTGTACGCGATGGACCGTTCCTGCTGAAGGTCTTCCAGGACTTCTCGAACGGTCACCGGGCGGTTCCACTTCCACACCCGCGTCATGACCGAGTCTTCGAGTTCTCCCAATGGGCGAGGCACGCTCAGAACAATAGTGGGAGATCTCGCCAATCGCGTGCCGGACGGGCACTTTTATCGGCAAACGCGAACAAAAAGGGCGCACGGCCCCGAAAGGAGCCGCACGCCCTGGGGATGCGGAAGCGTCGTGGCCGGGTCAGGCGTCGGGACCTGCGGGGGCCCGCCGGGCGCCGTCCGCGCGCGCGAGGACGGCGTCCACGGCCGCGTCCTCCTTGGCCTTGTTGGCACCGCCCTGGGTCTTCACGATCACCCTGATCACACCGACGAAGAAAACGGCCATGACGACGGGAGGCACGAGCGCGGAGACATAGTCCATGGACCCAGGGTAGCCAGAAGGGAACCGGACACCGGGGCAGGGTCGCGCGTGTCAGCCGGCGGCCATCCTGCGCTGCTCCGGATCGGCGGGCGGCGACGGGCTCGGCTTGCGGCGCGGGAAGACCTCGCCCGGCGTGGGGACGGGCCTGCGGGCGGGCTCCGGCGTGACGGGCCGGACGGGGGCCGGACCGGGGGCGGGTGCCGGAGGCGATCCGGGGGGCTTCTTCCGCGGCTCCTCACCCGCCCGCCCGCCCTGCTCCCCGGCGGCGACGGGCATACGGGCCCAGCCTTCCGCGGAAAGACCCCCGGGAAGGGCCAGAAGCCGCGTACGGGACGCCGGGACGGTCGGAGCGGCCTCCGGCGCCCTGCGGACCGTGCGGCAGGCCAGACGGGCACGCACGTCCCGTTCGGCGAGCACCTGGCAGCGGGTCAGCAGGGCGGCCGCCGCGGGGTTGCCGCGCAGGGCGCGGAGCGCGGCGAGATCGTCGGGGTCGGGCCGGTAGCCGGTGGTCAGCACCTGTTCGAGGAGCGCGAGGTAGCCGGCGGCGGTGCCGGGGAGGGCGGCGCGGTACCGGGCGAGGTCGGCCACCAGGAAGGCCCGCAACCGGGCGGCCTCACGCATCGCCTCGTCGAGGGACTCGGCGAGGCGATGGCAGTCCTGGATGTCCTCGGCGGAGACGGGGCCGGGGTGGAGGGCGAGGGCGAGGGCGCGGCGGAGCACACGCAGCTCCTCCGTGCCGAACGCCATGCCGCCGCGGGATCCGTAGGGCGTGGGCATGCCGCGACGATACGCGCTAATCAGACAAATTCGACATAAGGGGTGGGCGTGGCGCGCCCGTAATCCGCCCTGGTGGCCCTGGCGGCCCCGGCCCCTCGGTGGCCCGCCCCCGCCGGGCCGCGTCACCCGCCGCCACCGTCCCCGGCCCGCCGCGCTCACCCCGGCCTGCCTCCGCTCGTCCACCCGCCCGGTGGGCGGAGTCGGCCGGGTCGGCCCGGACCGGACCGGCGCGGCCGCGCCGGTCCTGACTGCACGGCGGCCGTTGTCGCTCACATGCGTGACACGTTCCGCTCGTACACCAGGCGCAGCCCGATCAGCGTCAGCCACGGCTCGTGCTCGTCGATCACCGAGGACTCGCCGAGCACCGTCGGCGCCAGCCCGCCCGTCGCGATCACCGTGACCTCGTCCGGGTCGTCCGCCAGCTCACGGGCCATCCGGGTCACCACGCCGTCGACCTGGCCCGCGAACCCGTAGACGATCCCGGACTGCATCGCCTCGACCGTGTTCTTGCCGATCACGCTCCGGGGCCGGGCCAACTCGATCTTGCGCAGCTGTGCGGCCTTGACGCCGAGGGCCTCGACGGAGATCTCGATGCCGGGGGCGATGACCCCGCCGACGTACTCCCCGCGCGCGCTGACCGCGTCGAAGGTCGTCGCCGTGCCGAAGTCGACGACGATCGCCGGGCCGCCGTAGAGCTCGTTCGCCGCGACCGCGTTGATGATGCGGTCGGCGCCGACCTCCTTGGGGTTGTCGAACAGGATCGGCACGCCGGTCTTCACGCCGGGTTCGACGAGCACGGCGGGCACGTCGCCGTAGTAGCGCCGGGTCACCTCGCGCAGCTCGTGCAGTACGGAGGGCACGGTCGCGCAGATCGCGATCCCGTCGATGCCGTCGCCCAGGTCGTCCCCGAGCAGCGGGTGCATCCCCATCAGGCCCTGGAGGAGCACGGCCAGTTCGTCCGCGGTGCGGCGGGCGTCGGTGGAGATCCGCCAGTGCTCGACGATGTCCTCACCGTCGAACAGGCCGAGCACGGTGTGCGTGTTGCCCACGTCGATCGTCAGCAGCATGGCCGGTCCCCGTTCCCTACTCCGCCGCTCGCAGATCCAGACCGATGTCCAGGATCGGCGAGGAGTGCGTCAGGGCACCGACGGCGAGGAAGTCGACGCCGGTCTCGGCGTACGCCTTGGCGTTGACCAGGGTCAGCCGGCCCGACGCCTCCAGCAGGGCGCGCCCGCCGACGATGCCGACGGCCTCCGAGCACTCCGGGGGCGTGAAGTTGTCCAGGAGGATCAGGTCGGCGCCGGCGTCGACGACCTCCCGCAGCTGGTGGAGGGTGTCGACCTCGACCTCGATCGGCACGTCCGGGAAGGTCTCCCGCACGGCCTCGAAGGCCTGGGCGACGCCGCCCGCGGCGACCACGTGGTTGTCCTTGACCAGCGCCGCGTCGGACAGCGACATGCGGTGGTTGACGCCTCCGCCGCAGCGGACGGCGAACTTCTCCAGGGAGCGCAGACCCGGGGTCGTCTTGCGGGTGTCACGCACGCGTGCCCCGGTGCCCTCCAGGACGTCCGCCCACGCGCGTGTGGCGGTGGCGATGCCCGACAGGCGGCACAGCAGGTTGAGCGCGCTGCGCTCGGCGGTGAGGAGGTCACGCGTGCGCGTGGTGACGGACAGCAGCTTCTGGCCGGCCTCCACCCGGTCGCCGTCCTCGACGTGCCGCTCGACCTCGAACTCGTCGGTGCAGACGACCGAGACGACCGCCTCGGCGATCCTGAGGCCCGCGACCACGCCCGCCTCACGCGCGGTGAAGTCGGCGGTGGCGACCGCCTCCTCGGGGATGGTCGCGACGGTCGTCACGTCGACTCCGTGAGCCAGGTCCTCCTGGATGGCGACGTTGGCGATGTCCTCGACCTCCACGGGGTCGAGTCCGGCCTCGGACAACAGCTGGGCGAGCGCGGGATCGAGCCCGCACTCAGCGTATTCGGCGTATCCCTCGTCGGTGAATTCGGCGTCTGCGTCGGCGCCGCAGGCACAGCCGTCGCCGCAGCCGCCGCTCTGGGCGAGGGGAAGGTCGGGGGTGCTCACGTCTGTCACTGCTCCTGGTGGTGCTGCCGGGTCGGGGGGAAGTCTGCGGTATCGGTGGTGTGTACGGCGAGCGTGCGGTCCGGATTCAGCCGTACGACGATGTGCCGGCGCCAGTTCGCGTCGTCGCGGTCGGCGTGGTCCTCGCGCCAGTGGCAGCCGCGGGTCTCCTCGCGCTGCCTGGCGGCGGCGACCAGGACCCGCGCCACGCACAGGAGGTTGGTGGCCTCCCAGGTGTCGACACCGGGCTCGGCCGTCTTGCCGTTCTCGTCGAGGGCGTCCCGGGCGTCGGAGTGCAGCCGCACCAGCTGGCCGGCCGCCTTCTCCAGGGATTCGGCGGAGCGCAGGACGCCCGCGCCGTCGGTCATGATCCGCTGGATGGCGAACCGGGCCTCCGGGGCGAGGAGCGGGTGGGCCGGCTTCTCGGGGTGCTCGACCGGCGCAGGCACCCGCGCGTGCAGACCGTCGTCCGCGCGGCTCGCCGCGATGTCGGCGACGATGCGTTCCGCGTAGACGAGGCCTTCGAGGAGCGAGTTCGACGCGAGCCGGTTCGCGCCGTGCACGCCGGTGCAGGCGACCTCGCCGCACGCGTACAGGCCCGGCACGGTCGTACGGCCGTGGGAGTCGGTGCGCACGCCCCCGGAGGCGTAGTGGGCGGCCGGGGCGACCGGGACGGGCTCGGTGACCGGGTCGATGCCGTGGACCCGGCAGGCGGCGAGGATCGTCGGGAAGCGGTGCTCCCACATGTCGGCGCCGAAGTGGCGGGCGTCGAGGAACATGTGCTCGGCGTCCTGCTCCTGCATGCGGCGCATGATGCCCTTGGCGACGATGTCCCGGGGCGCCAGCTCGGCCAGCTCGTGCTGCCCGACCATGAAGCGCACGCCGTCCGCGTCGACCAGGTGGGCGCCCTCGCCGCGCACGGCCTCGGAGACGAGGGGCTGCTGGCCCTCGGCGTCCGCGCCGAGGAACAGCACGGTCGGGTGGAACTGGACGAACTCCAGGTCGGCGACCTCCGCGCCCGCGCGCAGGGCGAGCGCCACACCGTCGCCGGTCGACACCGACGGGTTGGTGGTGGCGGAGAACACCTGGCCCATGCCACCCGTCGCGAGGACCACCGCGGGGGCGTGCACGGCGCCCACGCCGTCGTGCTGGCCCTCGTCCATCACGTGCAGGGTGACACCGGCGGTACGACCGCCGGCGTCCGTGAGCAGGTCCAGCACGAGCGCGTTCTCGATCGTGCGCAGGCCACGCGCGCGAACCGCCTCGACGAGCGCGCGGGAGATCTCGGCGCCGGTCGCGTCGCCGCCCGCGTGCGCGATGCGACGTCGGTGGTGGCCTCCCTCGCGGGCCAGCTCCAGGCCGCCCTCCTCCGCCTCGTCGAAGTGGGCGCCGGTCTCGATCAGCCGGCGCACGGCGTCGGGGCCCTCGGTGACGAGGATCCGTACGGCTTCCTCGTCGCACAGGCCCACGCCGGCCACCAGCGTGTCGTCCAGGTGCTGTTCGGGCGTGTCGCCCTCGCCCAGGGCCGCGGCTATGCCGCCCTGCGCCCAGCGGGTCGAGCCGTCGTCGAGCCGGGCCTTGGTGACGACGACGGTCTTCAGGCCGGCGGCCTCGCAGCGCAGGGCGGCGGTGAGGCCGGCGACGCCGGAGCCCACGACCACCACGTCCGCGGCGATGTTCCACCCGGGCTCGGGCGCGTGCAGTCGTATGCCTGTGCTGGTCACGAGGCGGCTCCGAAGGTGAGGGGGATGTTGTCGATCAGCCGGGTCGTCCCGACCCTGGCGGCGACGGCGAGGACGGCCTCGCCGGTGAAGTCGTCCTCGAGCTCGGTGATCTCCGTGAAGTCCGACGGGTCGACCAGCGCGAGGTAGTCCAGTTCCAGCGGCGGGTCCAGCCGGGCGGCTTCGTCGAGGACTGCGCGGGCCGCCGCGTGGACGGCCGCCGGGTTGCCGGGGGCGGCCTTGGCGACGGCGTGCGCGTCGGCCGCCGCTCGGGACTCCCCTATGGCACTGAGCGCCTCGGCACGCGCGTGGGTGGCGGGCACCTGACGCGCGCGTGCCCGCAGTGCCTCCTGCGCGGCATGCCGGTCGCGGCCCGCGAACAGGGCCTGGGAGAGCGCCAGCGCGGTGCGCCGGTCCTTGGCGGACAGGTAGCGGTTGCGGCTGGACAGGGCGAGCCCGTCCTCCTCGCGCACGGTCGGCACGGCGACGATGTCGACGCCGAAGTTCAGGTCCTGTGTCATGCGGCGGATCAGGGCGAGCTGCTGGGCGTCCTTCTGCCCGAAGAGGGCTGCGTCGGGCCGGGTGAGGTGCAGCAGCTTCGCGACGACGGTGAGCATGCCGTCGAAGTGTCCGGGGCGGGAGCTGCCCTCGAGGCGCTCCCCCATCGGGCCCGCGTCGATGCGGACCTGGGGCTCGCCGCCCGGGTAGACCTCGTCCACGGACGGGGCGAAGACGACGTCCGCGCCCGCCTGCCCGGCGAGCTTGAGATCGGCGTCCAGGGTGCGCGGGTAGCGGTCGAGGTCCTCGCCCCGGCCGAACTGGAGCGGGTTGACGAAGACCGTGACGACGACCTCGCCGTCCGGCCCGGCGAGCTCGCGGGCGGTGCGGACGAGGGTGGCGTGTCCCTCGTGCAGGGCGCCCATCGTCATCACGACGGCCCGGCGGCCGCCACGCGTGCGTGCGTGCAGTTCGTCGGCGGTGCGCAGCAGGGTGGTGGTCATCCGGCATCTCCTTCGGTGCCGTGCGTGCCCGGGGCACCGGGGTTCCCGGGAGTGCCGTGGGCTTCGTCGGCGAGTACCACGAGGAGGTCCTCGGCGAGCTCGGGCTTGAGGAGCCCGTGGGCGAGCGCGCGGTCGGCGGTCGCGCGGGCCATCGCCAGATAGCCGGCCACGGTCTGCGGGGCGTGCTCGCGCAGCTCGGCGATGTGCGCGGCGACCGTGCCCGCGTCCCCGCGCGCGACCGGTCCGGTGAGCGCCCCGTCGCCCGAGCGCAGCGCGTTGTCGAGGGCGGCACCGAGCAGCGGGCCGAGCATCCGGTCGGGGGCCTCGACGCCGGCCGCCCGCAGCAGCTCCATGGACTGGGCGACCAGCGTGACCAGGTGGTTGGCGCCCAGGGCGAGGGCCGCGTGGTACAGCGGCCGGTTCTCCTCGGCGATCCACTCCGGCTCGCCGCCCATCTCGATCACCAGGGCCTCGGCGGCCAGCCGCAACTCGTCCGGGGCGGTGACGCCGAAGGAACAGCCCGCCAGACGCTGGACGTCGACGGGACTGCCCGTGAAGGTCATCGCCGGGTGCAGGGCCAGCGGCAGCCCGCCCGCGCGCAGGGCCGGGTCGAGGACCTTCGAGCCGTACCGCCCGGAGGTGTGCACGAGCAGCTGGCCCGGCCGTACGGCGCCGGTCTCGGCGAGGCCCTCCACGAGCCCGGGCAGGGTGTCGTCGGGGACGGTCAGCAGCACCAGGTCGGCGCGCTGGAGAACCTCGGCCGGCGGGAGGAGGGGCACGCCGGGCAGCATCTGCGCGGCGCGCCGCCTGGAGGCCTCGGAGACGCCGGAGACGGCCACCGGGCGGTGTCCGGCGAGCTGGAGGGACGCGGCCAGGGCGGGACCCACCCGACCGGCGCCGACGACGCCGACGGCGAGCCGCGCGGGGCGGTCCCTGGGGTCTGGCTGTTGGACTGTACTCACGCGACGGGGGCCTTCCGTTCCAGTCCGCTCCGGGTACCGGACGATTTCTCGTCATGTTAACGCTATCCGTCGAAGAGGCATCCGGTTGTCCACAGGCTGTGGGTTATCCCACCCGCCCCCGACCAGCCGTCCGGCGGGTGGGGGCGGGGGGCTTGGGACGGGGGCGGGCGGGGCGGACGGCGGACGGACAGGCGGCGGGCGGGCGCCTGCAACGCCCGTGGCCCCGCGAGCCGCCGCACGGCATCATCCGGGGCATGACATACACGGCCGGGCAGGGCGAGGAGAAGTCGGCGCGGCAGCGCCTGCGGGAGCGGCGGGCGGTCGCCCACCGGGACGCCGAACGCGTCCTGTCGCGGGACGGGGCCCGGGGCACCCTGCGTGACCGGCTCGCGCTGCTGCACGAGGCCGCGCCGCAGGTCTACGACCTGGACGAGCCCGCGGACCTCTACGGCGACGGGATCGTGGCGGCCCTGGAGGAGCGGGTCGCCGGGCTGCTGGGCACGGAGGCCGCCGCCTTCTTCCCGACCGGCACGATGGCCCAGCAGGTCGCCCTGCGCTGCTGGGCGGGACGCACCGGCAACCCCACGGTCGCGCTGCACGCGCTGAGTCACCCCGAGGTGTGGGAGCGGGGCGCCCTCACCACCGTCAGCGAACTGCGCACGGTCCGGGTGACGCGCGAGCCCCGGCTGCCCACGGCCGAGGAGGTGCGCGACTTCGAGGAGCCCTTCGGGGCACTGATGCTGGAACTGCCCCTCAGGGACGCCGGCTATGTGCTGCCCTCGTGGGAGGAGCTGACCGAGGTCGTCGAGGCGGCACGCGAGCGTGACGCGGTGGTGCACTTCGACGGGGCGCGCCTGTGGGAGACGACCCACCACTTCGGCCGCTCCCTGCGGGAGATCGCGGACCTGGCCGACAGCGTCTACGTGTCGTTCTACAAGTCCCTCGACGGCTTCGGCGGCGCCGCGCTCGCCGGCCCGAAGACGCTGGTGGACGAGGCGAAGACCTGGCGGCACCGCTACGGCGGGATGGTCCTCCAGCAGTTCCCCACCGCGCTGTCGGCACTCGTCGGCCTGGAGCGCGAGCTGCCCCGGCTGCCCGCGTACGTGACCCACGCGCGTGTGGTGGCCGCCGCGCTGCGCGAGGGGTTCGCCGGAACGGGCGTGGCGTGGGCGCGTGTGCACCCCGGGGTGCCGCACACGCACGAGTTCCAGGTCTGGCTGCCGTACGAGGCGGATGTACTCGCCGAAGCGGCGGCGCTCCAGGCCGAGCGGACCAGGACGATGCTGTTCGCCGGCGCCTGGACCCGCGGCGGGCCGGGGCTGTCCTTCACCGAGGTCACCGTCCGCGCCGCCGGACTGACATGGACGGCGGACGACGTGAAGAGGGCGGTCGTGGACTTCGTTGGCCGGGTGACTGAAGTCGCCGACAGGGCCGGGTGACCGACGGGTCGTCAGCAGGGCAGGGTGACCGACGGGTCGTCAGCAGGCAGGGCGAGGCCGCGGGCGCAGCCGGCGGACCAGCGCCCGCCACAGCCGCCCGTGGGCGGGGCGGCCGGCGAGGACCGCGCGGAACTGCCCGTAGTCGCCCAGTTCGCGGATCACCTGCCAGTCGTGGGCGCCGGGCGCGGGCACGACTGGTTCGCCGTGCTGCCTGGCGCGGTAGGCGTCGAGGACGTACTCCTGCGTGATGCTCATGGCTGATCCCTCCAGGAACGAACGTGGTCTCCGCGGCCTCTTCAGGCTGTGCCCGGACGGGGCCGCGCGTCGCGTCGATTGACGGCGGTCGTCAATCGCCGACCGCGTTGTCACTGGTGGGGTGCACCATGAGGGCATGAGCCTGAGCATCGACATCGCGGGGCTGCGGCCGGAGAGGGTCGCGGTCGTGCCGTCGCCCCTGGCCGAGCTCGGCATGGCGCTGCACGCGCTGTCCGAGCCGGGGCACCATCCCGGCCTTCAGGGCTGGGTCACCGGCGTGACCGCCCGGCTCGACTCGCACCTGGCGGACCGGATGTGCGAGGCCGACTTTCTGTGGCGGACGACGTTCTCGGACATCTTCCTGCCGTACGCGGGCATCCCGGGCAGAAGTACGCTCCCCGGGGCCACGCTCGCCGAGGAGCTCGACCTCCTGGACAAACTGACGGACGAGCAGTTCGTGGACTCGGCCCTGGAGTTCACCTGTGCGCCCGGGTACGACGTGCCGAGCCCCAGCGTGCTCGCCGACCCGGCGCTGCGCCGGCGCGCCTTCGAGCTGGCCGCCACGCGCGGACCTCGGCAGGTGCGGTTCACCCGGCGGCTGCTCGACGATCCGCCACGCGTGCGTGGCTGGCTGCGGCAGTTCCTGGAGGACTGCGACGAGGCGTTCTTCGCCGACGTCTGGGCCCGGGTACGCCTTCCCCTCGCCGCGGACGCCCGCTACAAGACGGATCTCCTGCGCCGCAAGGGCCTCGCGGAGGCCCTCGCCTCGGTGTCCTCGGCCGTGACGCTCGACGTGGACGCCGCGCGGATCACCGTCGACAAGCTGGTCCAGGGCCGCAGCACCACCGGGGACGGCGGCCTGCTGCTGGTACCGACGAGCCTCGGCTGGCCGCACCTGATGGTGCTCCACCGGTACGGCTGGCAGCCGGTGCTCCACTACCCGGTCGGCTCGCCGGAACTGGCTTCACCGCCCTCGGTGGAGCAGCTGGCTCTGCGGATGACCGCGCTGTCCCACCCCGTCCGGATGCGGATCTGCCGACTGCTGGCCCGCAGCGCGTACACCACGACCGAGCTGGCCCAGGTGCACGGGATGACGGCCCCCGAGATATCCCGGCACCTCGCCGTCCTCAAGAAGGCGGGCCTGATCACCACCCGCCGGCGCGGCCGCTACGTACTGCACCAGCTCGACGTGACGGTGGTGGCCCGGCTGGGCAGCGACTACCTGGAAGGGATGCTCCGCTAGCCGTCGGCGCGAGCGCGGGGCCGCAGGGCCGTGGGGTCAGCCGTGGCCACCGGCCCGGACGATCCCCGTCTCGTACGCGAGGACCACCACCTGCACCCGGTCGCGCAGCCCCAGCTTGGTCAGGATGCGGCCCACGTGGGTCTTGACGGTCGCCTCGGACAGCACCAGCCGGGCCGCGATCTCCCCGTTGGACAGTCCCTGCGCCACCAGCACCATGACCTCGCGCTCCCGCTCGGTGAGCCGCTCCAGATCCTTGTGCCGGGGCTCCTTGCCGGTGCTGGGCAGCATCGGCGCGAACCGGTCGAGGAGACGGCGGGTGGTGGACGGGGCGACCACCGCGTCACCGCTGTGCACCGAGCGGATGGCGGCCAGGAGCTCACCCGGCGGTACGTCCTTGAGCATGAAGCCGGAGGCGCCCGCCTTCAGTCCGGAGAACGCGTACTCGTCCAGGTCGAAGGTGGTCAGGATCAGCACCTTCGGCGGTTCGGGCTCGGCGCAGATGCGCCGGGTGGCCTCCACACCGTCCAGCTTCGGCATGCGGACGTCCATCAGCACGACGTCGACCTCCGTGGAGCGCACCACCTGGAGGGCCTCGACACCGTCGCCCGCCTCCGCCACGACCTCCATGTCCGGCTGGGCGTCGAGAACCATCCGGAACCCGGTGCGCAGCAGCATCTGGTCGTCGACCAGCATCACGCGGATCGTCATCGAGTCCTCTTCCGTTTCTTCATCTTCTGTGATGGGGGGCGTGACAGGTGTCACCAAGGGGCGTGCGTCGGTGTCAATGCGCGGGTTTGAGCGGAAGCAGGGCGCTGATGCGGAATCCTCCGCCGGGCCGCGGGCCCGCGTCCAGGGTGCCGCCCACCATGCCGACCCGCTCGCGCATCCCGATCAGGCCGTGGCCCGCGCCGTCGGCGCCGCCCTCCTCGTAGAGCTCGTGCGGGGCGCCCTTGCCGTCGTCCTCGACCAGCAGGCCGAGACCGTCGTCGAAGTAGACCAGGCGCACGCTCGCGCCCGTGTTCGGCCCCCCGTGCTTACGCGTGTTCGTCAACGCCTCCTGCACGATGCGGTAAGCCGTCAGCTCCACGCCACTGGGCAACGGCCTCGGCGTGCCCTCGACCTTGAAGTCCACCGGCAGGCCCGAGCCGCGGCACTGCTCGACGAGGTCCTCGATCTGCTCGACGTCCGGCTGCGGCACGTACTCGCCGCCCTCCTGGTGCTCGCCGGTACGCAGCACGCCCAGCAGGCGGCGCATCTCGGCGAGGGCCTGACGGCCCGTGGAGGAGATCGTCTCCAGCGCCTTCTTCGCCTGGTCGGGCGCGGCGTCGAGGACATAGGCGGCGCCGTCGGCCTGCACCACCATCACCGACACGTTGTGCGCGACGACGTCGTGCAGCTCGCGCGCGATGCGGGCGCGCTCGGCGGCGACCGCGACCTTCGCCTGCGCCTCGCGCTCCTTCTCCAGACGCGCCGCGCGCTCCTCCAGCTGCGCGAAGTACGCGCGACGGGTGCGAATGGAGTCGCCCAGCACCCAGGCGAGGGCGAACGGGACCGTCTGGAAGACGATGACCGCCACCTGGCCCGGAACGCTCGCGTTCTCGTGCGGCCAGCGCACCTGCGCCAGCGTTGCCGCGCTCAGCGCCATGACCAGCGCGAGCCGGGAGGCCCAGCGGGCGCCGGTCGCGGCGACCGTGTAAACGATCACCAGCAGGGCGAAGTCGGCCGCCGTGACCCCGACGTTCAGCACCAGCTGAGCCAGTCCGAGCGCGGCGGCGAGCACCAGCATCTGCTCAGGCATGCGCCGACGCAACGCGATGACCAGGCACAACAGGAACACGACCGGCACCAGCAGCGCCATGGAGTCAGTGCCGCCGCGGTCCTGACCGGCGGTTCCGGCAGCAGCGGAGATCCCGAACAGGACGAGGGCCCAGAAGCCGTCCACCCCGGTCGGGTGTCTGCGAAGGAAGTCATAGAGGCGCTGCACGTGACCCAGCGTAGGGAAGCCCGATGCGTGCAGGGGTCAACCGGAGGGCCGATCCGGTCCGGGCCCGTGTACTCCGCAAGGTGGATGCCGTGATCACCTGTACGCCTAGTCTGGCCGGGTGGCGGACGAGGTGACGGGCGCGGACGAGTGGCGCGGCTGGCGGGCGGCGACGCAGACCGCGCTGTACGGCGTGGACGGAACGGGTGGCTTCTACCGGCGGTCTGAGGGCCCGGCCGGGCACTTCCGCACCTCCGTGCACGCGTCGCCGCTGTTCGCCGAGGCCGTGGCCCGGTTGCTGTGCCGGGTCGACGAAGCGCTGGGGCGGCCCTCGTCGCTCGACTTCGTCGACATGGCCGCCGGGCGGGGCGAGCTGGTCACCGGTGTCCTGGCCGCGCTCCCCACCGGGGTGGCGGCACGCACACGCGCGTACGGCGTCGAAGTCGCCGACCGCCCCGCTGGCCTCGCTCACCGGATCGAGTGGCTGCCCGTGCCGCCACGAAGGATCACCGGGCTGCTGTTCGCCAACGAGTGGCTGGACAACGTGCCCGTCGAGGTCGCGGAGGTCGACTCCGCGGGGGTCACCCGGCTGGTGCTCGTCCGCGACAACGGGGCCGAGCGGCTCGGTGAGCGGGTGTCCGGCGTGGAGGCGGAGTGGCTCGCGCGATGGTGGCCGCCGACGGGCGAGGAGGGGCTGCGGGCGGAGATCGGGCTGCCCCGGGACACGGCGTGGGCGTCCGCCGTGGCCTGCGTCGAAAGCGGGCTCGCGGTGGCGGTGGACTACGCGCACACCGCGGACGCACGCCCCCCGTACGGCACGCTCACCGGCTTCCGGGAGGGGCGCGGGACGGCACCCGTGCCGGACGGTTCCTGCGACATCACGGCCCATGTCGCGCTGGACGCGTGCGCGGCGGCGGGAGGGGCGGCGGCCGGGGCGGGGACGGGGACGGGGACGGGGACGGGGCAAACGGCGGCGGACGGCGAAACGGCGGGCGCATCACGAACACGGTCCGGCGCGCGCCTGCTCGCGCAGCGCGCCGCTCTGCGCGCCTTGGGCATCACAGGCGCACGCCCCCCACTCGCGCTGGCGTCCACCGACCCCGCCGCGTATGTGCGCGCCCTCGCGACCGCCGGGGAAGCCGCCGAGCTGCTCGCGCCGGGCGGACTGGGCGACTTCGGATGGCTGCTCCAGCCGGTCGGGATCCCCGACCCACTGGACCCGCCGGATCTGCTGCACCCACTGGATCCGAAACCCGAAACCGACTGAGCGCTACTTGTCGATGTCTCCCACCACGAAGAACATCGACCCCAGGATGGCCACCATGTCCGCGACCAGAGTGCCCGGCAGCAGTTCGGTGAGCGCCTGGATGTTGTTGTACGAGGCCGAGCGGAGCTTCAGCCGGTACGGGGTCTTCTCGCCCTTGCTGACGAGGTAGTAGCCGTTGATGCCGAGGGGGTTCTCGGTCCACGCGTACGTGTGCCCCTCGGGGGCCTTGAGGACCTTCGGGAGCCGCTGGTTGATCGGACCGGGTGGCAGCTCCCCCAGCCGGTCCAGGCAGGCGTCCGCGAGGTCGAGCGCGTTGTGCGCCTGCTCCAGGAGGCACTCGAAGCGCGCGAGACAGTCACCCTCGGTCCGGGTCACCACTTTCAGGGTGTCCTGCAGCTCCCCGTACGCGAGATAGGGCTCGTCCCGGCGCAGGTCGAAGTCGACGCCCGAGGCGCGCGCGATCGGTCCGCTCACGCCGTACGCGTGCACGTGCTCCGGCGCGAGCGTTCCCACGTCCCGCGTGCGCCCCCGGAAGATCTCGTTGCCGAGCACGAGGTCGTCGAAGACGTCCATGCGGGAACGGACGGCGGCGACGGCGCCACGCGCGCGTGCGGTCCATCCGGCCGGCAGGTCCTCCTTGAGACCGCCGACGCGGTTGAACATGTAGTGCATGCGCCCGCCGGAGACCTCCTCCATCACGTTCTGGAGCACCTCGCGCTCACGGAAGGCGTAGAAGACCGGAGTGATGCCGCCCAGCTCCAGGGGGTAGGACCCGAGGAACATCAGGTGGTTCAGCACCCGGTTCAGTTCGGCGAGCAACGTGCGGGTCCACACCGCGCGCCCGGGGACCTCCATGCCGAGCATCCGCTCCACCGCGAGGACCACGCCCAGCTCGTTCGAGAACGCCGACAGCCAGTCGTGGCGGTTGGCCAGCATGATGATCTGGCGGTAGTCGCGCGCCTCGAACAGCTTCTCCGCGCCGCGGTGCATGTAGCCGATCACCGGCTCCGCGTGCCGGATGCGTTCGCCGTCCAGGACGAGCCGCAGCCGCAGCACGCCGTGCGTGGAGGGATGCTGGGGGCCGATGTTGAGCACCATGTCGGTGCTCTCCGCGGCACCGCCGATCCCGACCGTGGTCTCGGTGCTCTCCGACGTAGGAGTCATGGGCACAGTCTCCCTCACGTGCACTCCTACGTACGCTGACGGTATGGAAACGGGGAGCCCGGGTGGCACGGAGACGACGACGGCCGGACCGGTGTGGACCGGACTGCCGCCGGGACTGCTGCGGATGCGACGGCTGTTGCTGCTGGTGTGGCTGGGGCTGACGGCCATCGGCACCGGGCTGCTGCTCGGTCTGCTCGCCGGTCCCGCGTGGGCCGCGTTCGCGCTGCTGCCCCTGGCCGGCATCGGATGGGGCTGGGTGCTGCTCGGCCGCAACTGGCGCTCCTGGCGGTACGCCGAGCGCGCCGACGACCTGCTGATCAGCCGGGGCGTGCTGTGGCGGGAGGAGACCGTCGTGCCGTACGGGCGCATGCAGCTCGTCGAGGTCACCTCCGGGCCGGTCGAACGGCACTTCGGGCTGGCCAGCGTCCAGCTGCACACCGCGGCCGCCGCCACCGACGCGGCCATTCCGGGCCTGGACCCGGCCGAGGCGGAACGGCTGCGCGATCGGCTCACCCAGCTCGGCGAGGCCCGATCGGCGGGGCTGTGACCACCCCGGGCGTCGAGGACGGCACACCCGACATACCCCCCACCTCAGCCGCACCAGAAGCCGCAAGCACCACATTCACGGCAGACGCGTCAGGCGCGTCAGGCGCGGCGGACACACCCGGCACCCGCTCCTCGTCGCTCGTCACCGAGCGCCGGCTGCACCCGGTCACGCCGTTCCGGCGGGCGTGGGCGCCGGTCGCGGTGGTCGTCGGGTGGGCCGTGCACGACCCCAACCAGGCGCAGGAGCAGCTGACCCGGCTGACCACCACGACCCTGCTGATCGCGCTCGCCGTCCTCGTCCCCGCGGCCTCCCTCTACGGCTTCCTGACCTGGTGGTTCACCCACTTCTCGGTGACCGAGAGCGAAGTGCGCATCCGGACCGGTCTGCTGTTCCGACGTGCCGCGCACATCCGTCTGGAACGCATCCAGGCGATCGACGTCAGCCGGCCGTTGCTGGCGCGGATCGCGGGCGTCGCGAAGCTCCGGCTCGACGTGGTCGGCGCCGAGAAGAAGGACGAACTGGCCTTCCTGGGTGAGGAAGAGGCCCGCGTACTGCGCGCCGAGCTGCTCGCGCGGGCGGCGGGCTTCGCGCCCGAGACGGCGCACGAAGTGGGCGAGGCACCCGCGCGGGAGCTGTTGCGGGTGCCCGCGCGCGAGCTCGCGATCGCGCTGGCGCTCACCGGCGCGACCTGGGGCGCGCTGCTCGCCGCGCTCGTCGTGCCCCCGGTGCTCTGGCTGGCCACCCACAGCGTGTGGACGGTCCTCGCGACCGGCGTGCCGCTGCTCGGCGCGGCGGGCGCGAGCAGCGCGGGACGGTTCGTCGGCGAGTACGACTGGACGGTCGGCGAGTCGCCGGACGGACTGCGGATCGACCACGGGCTGCTGGACCGTACGCACGAGACGGTGCCGCCCGGTCGGGTGCAGACCGTGCGGATCGTCCAACCGCTGCTGTGGCGGCGGCGCGGCTGGGTGCGGGTGGAGCTGGACGTGGCCGGCTCGGCCAACTCCGTGCTCGTGCCGGTCGCCCCGCGTGAGGCCGCGGAGGCTGTCGTCGCGCGCGTGCTGCCCGGCGTGGGCGTCCCGGCCGATGCCTCGCTGTCGCGTCCGCCGCGGCGGGCCGGGCGGTGTGTGCCGGTGTGGTGGCGGGGCTACGGGATCGCCGTCACGGACGCGGTGTTCGCCACCCGGCACGGCCTGCTGCGCCGCAGCTTGGCGCTCGTCCCGCACGCCAAGGTGCAGAGCGTGCGGCTGACGCAAGGGCCCTGGCAGCGCCTCTGGCGGCTCGCGGACGTCCATGTGGACACGGGGGCCGACAAGACCGTCACAGCCCGGCTGCGGGACGCACAGGAGGCCGCCGAGCTGCTGCGGGCGCAGGCCCAACGCTCGCGGACCGGGCGCCTGGACGCCCGGCCCGACCGGTGGATGGCGTAGGGCACCGCCCGGACCGCGCCCCGTGCGGCTGCGCGCGGGGCGAGGCGTCGTCAGGAGACGGCGCTGCGCAGTCCCTGGAGGTCGATGTGCTCCGTCTCGTCGTGGGCGGTCAGGTCGATCACCTGACCCACACCGCGCGACGCCTCGTCCACCGGCTTGAACTCCGCCTCGGACTCGGCCTTGTGCAGGGCGAGGGCCTCCTGGCCGACGACATCGGCGAGGTCCTCGTTCTGCACGGCCTCCAGGGCGTGGTGCGACGCGCTCTTCGTACCGAAGAAGTCGAACCCGCCCTCGGCCGTCGGGCGCCGTAGCGGCTGCGCGGCCGGTACGACGGCCACCGCGGTCGGCACCGCGAAGTGACCGGAGGGACGGCGCTGCACGGCGCCGGCGGAACGGGGGACGATCGCCCCGGCCCCGGCCCCGGCTTCGACGTCGGCAGCCGACCCGAAGGCAGCTGCGGAGGCGGAGACCTCGGCGGGAGCGGAGGCGGAGGCCCCGGTGGGAGCGGAGTCCGGGGCCCGAGTGGGCCGGACGGGCTCCGCGTCGTCCGCGAGCTCGCTGACCGCGGCCGCTTCAGCCGCGTTCCCGTCCGCGTCGCCCGTTTCCGTGGCGACGGGAGCCTCGTCCTGCGGGGTCCGGTCCTGCGGGGTCCGGTCTTTCGAGAACGCGTCGGTCTCGGCAGCCTGGTGGGGGGCGGTCGCGCGCGCGTGCTCGTCGACCGCCTCGGGATTCCCCTGTGCTTCGTCCTCCTGCTCGGCCTCCGCCTCGCCGCGGGCGGCTGTCACGCCGACGTCCGCGGCAGCCGCCTGCGCGGGCTCCGTCTCGGCGTGGTCCTCGATGTTCGAGGACCTGACGCCGTCGGAGCCGAACCGGGCCAGGGCCGCCTGGGCCCGCAGGAACAGCTTGGACCCCTCGGGAGAGAAGACGGCCGAAGCCTTCGGCCCCTCGTCGGGCTCACCGGCCTTCTCAGCCTTCTCGGCCTCATCGACGGACTCAGCGGCCTCGCCGGACGCGTCCGTCCCGGCCGTCGCTTCGTCCTCGGCATCGACGGGGCCCGTGCCCTCCGTGCTTTCGGCGTCCTCGGCATCGCGAGCGTCGACCGCGTCCTGCGCGTCGACCGCCCCGCGCGTGCCGACCGCGCCGGTCGGCGCCGCGTCCTGCGCCGCGCGCGCGGCGGGCAGCGCGGGCGAGGGGGCCGCCTCTATCTCGAGCAGACGGCGGCCCTCCAGGGCGCTGGCACGCTCGGTCTCGGCCGTGGCGTAGCGGCGCAGCAACGCGGCATGTTCGTTGCGCAGGCCCGCCAGTTCGGCGCGCTTGGACCGCAGGCGCTGCTCCAGCTTGACGCGCAGCTCACGCGATTCGTCGAGGTCGCTCTCCAGCTCGGCGACCCGTTCCTCGTAGCGCCACTCGTCGCTCGCACGCGAGCGTGCCAGGTCGGCGACCTGTCTGCCGGCCTGCATGTCCCAGCGGCGCATCACGACCGCGCCGAGGATCGCCGTCGCCGCGGCGGCCGCGGCCAGACCTCGGAGCGCCGCCTGTTCCGTGAACACCCAGGGGCCGAGGGCGCAGACAAGGGAGACGCCTGCGATTGCCGAGGGAGGTAGCAGCCTGTGCAAAGGCGGTGAATGGCGGTGACGTCCACGTGGCATGGCCAGAAACTTACCGCGCGTAGGCGAATGTTGGCGCCGCGCCCCGCAAAAACACGGCCATACCGAAGTCATCACGAGACATCAGGAAACAACGCGGTCACGGAATTCGACCAGAAGCAAGATCATTTCCTGCCCGGGTGCCGCACCGGGCACTCGCGGCCCCTCAGGGATCCCCGCTTCCGCACCGCTCACCGTTCGCTCAACCGTCCGCTGATCCACTGGAGCGCCGGCGGGATCTCCCGCCGCCAGGTGTTGAAGTTGTGCCCGCCGCTTTCCAGGATGATCGACGAGATCCTGGTCGTGCCCGTGGCCTTCGCCAGCGCTATGAACTTCTGCGTGGCCCTGTAGTTGGATTCACCGGCCTTGCTGCTGGTGACGAGCAGCGAGGTGTCGGGAGCGGAACGATTCTTCATGAACCAGAGCAGATCCGCCTCGTTGCGCAGGGCCGCGTTCCCGTGGAAGAGGTCGCCGGTGGTCGGATCGTTCGGCGCCTTGTAGTAGGCCGACAGGCCCGCACCCGCCGCGTAGACCTCCGGGTGGTGCATCGCCAGCTTCAGCGCGCAGTAGCCGCCCGTGGAGTCCCCGATGATGCCCCAGCTGCCGGGCTTCTTGCCCACCCTGTAGTGGGCCGTCACCGCGTCCGGCAGGTCCCTGGCGAAGAACGACTCGGTCTGCGGACCGCCCGGGACGTCCACGCACTCCGTGTCCCGCGGCGGCGCCACCGTCGGCCGCAGCATCACCAGGATCATCGGCTGCATGCCCCCGTCCGCGGCGAGCTGCCGCGCGGTGCGCGGGTAGTGCAGTTTGTCCACGAGCGCCTCCGCCGTACCGGGGTACCCCGTGAGGACGACCGTCGCCGGGAACGTACGCGTGCGGTACTTCGGGTCGAAGTACTCCGGCGGCAGGTACACGTACGCCGGCGTGGCTATGTGTGTCGTAGGTCCGTCGACGGCGACCTTCTGGATCTGTCCGGCGAATTGCGGACGTCCGCCGCCGCCGTCCACGCGCCGGGTGTCGAGCACCCGCAGCGGCCCCGCCGGTGCGCCGCCCGCCGCGTGGTCGACGACCACGCCCTGGTCGGTCTCCTGGCCGAACAGGTCCGCCCAGCTGGCGTAGAAGCCGAACGCCTGGTTGGCGGCGAGCCCCACCGACGCGAACAGCACCAACTGGGTGGCCAGCAGCAGACCGATCCGCCCGCTGACGGCCCGCCAGCCACCCCGGGCCAGCCGCGGCCACAGCCACACCGTGCCGACGAACAGCAGTAAGGCGAACAGCACTGACAGCAGCAGCATCTTGTCGCTCGTGAGACCCATGCGGTGGTTTCCTACCTGCTCTCTCCGTCCGGGAACCCGCCCGCTCCCCCGACTCCTTCGCGAGGGCTTGTCCCGAACTTTCCCTGGCCTTTTCAGTGGCTTTGAGAAGACGAGTGAACCTCTCTCCTCAAGACACCGTCCTAGAGGGCGCAATGTCGCCGGATGCCCGAATCGGGCCCGGGTCCAAGGTCTCTCGCGGAACTACGGGATGCGATGTCTGTCACTCAAGATGGGGAAATGTCGGGCGGGGTTCCGCACCGATCAAGCCGGGTGCGGCAGATAGTGCGAGGTCCGCGCCCCGAGTCCGTCCCTGGCCTGGTCGCCCGGGCCTGTGCCCTCGTGGGCCTGCTGGATGTCGCCGGAGGCGTCTTCCCGCGGTTCAGGCACAGCCGTATGCACACCTTCGCCGAGGTGCTGCCCGGCTCGTTCGGGCCCTTCGCGGCCGCGCTGTCCCTCAGCGCCGGCGTCCTGTTGCTGCTGCTCGCCCACGGCCTCAGGCGCGGCAAGCGGCGCGCGTGGCGCGCCGCGGTGGTACTGCTCCCGGCGGGCGCGGTGGCCCAGTTCGTGTACCGGCACTCGATCCTGGGCGCGCTCATCTCGGTCGCGATCCTGGCTCCGCTGCTGCTGCACCGCGACCAGTTCGCGGCACTGCCCGATCCACGCAGCCGCTGGCGCGCGCTCGCCAACTTCGTCCTCATGGGCGCGGGCTCCCTCGGCCTGGGGCTGGTCATCGTCAGCGTCCACCCCAACCGCATGATCGGCGACCCGAGCCTGGCCGATCGCATTACGCACGTCCTGTACGGCCTGTTCGGCTTCGAGGGTCCGGTCGACTACCAGGGCAACACCTCCTGGACCGTCGCGTTCTCCCTCGGCGCCCTCGGCTGGATCACCGCGGTCACCACGATCTACCTCGCCTTCCGCCCCGAGCACCCGGCCGCCCGCCTCACCGAGGACGACGAGGTACGCCTGCGTGCCCTGCTGGAGAAGCACGGCCGCCGTGACTCCCTCGGCCACTTCGCGCTGCGCCGCGACAAGGCGGTGGTCTTCTCCCCCAGCGGCAAGGCCGCGGTGACCTACCGCGTCGTCTCGGGCGTGATGCTCGCCAGCGGTGACCCCATCGGCGACGTCGAGGCCTGGCCCGGCGCCATCGAACGCTTCATGGACGAGGCCAAGGCGCACTCCTGGACGCCCGCCGTCATGGGCTGCTCGGAGACGGGCGGCGAGGTCTGGACCCGTGAGACCGGCCTCGACGCCCTCGAACTGGGTGACGAGGCGGTGGTGGACGTAGCGGATTTCTCCCTGGCCGGCCGCGCGATGCGCAACGTGCGCCAAATGGTCAAACGCATCGAACGCGCCGGTTACGAGACCCGGGTACGGCGCGTCCGTGACCTCGGTGAGGGCGAGCTGGAGCGCATCCGGCGGGCCTCCGAGGACTGGCGCGGCACCGACACCGAGCGCGGCTTCTCCATGGCCCTGGGCCGCGTCGGCGACGCCTCCGACGGGGACTGCCTCATCGCCACCGCCCACAAGGCCGACGAGGTCCCCGGCGAGTACGGCGATCTGAAGGCGATCCTGCATTTCGTGCCCTGGGGGCCGGACGGCGCCTCCCTGGACCTGATGCGCCGTGACCGCTCGGCCGACCCGGGCATGAACGAGCTGCTGATCGTCGCCGCCCTCCAGGCCGCCCCGAAGTTCGGCATCACGCGCGTGTCGCTGAACTTCGCCATGTTCCGCTCGGCGCTGGCCCGCGGCGAGAAGATCGGCGCCGGCCCGGTGCTGCGCGCCTGGCGAGGGCTGCTGGTGTTCCTCTCACGCTGGTTCCAGATCGAGTCGCTGTACAAGTTCAACGCCAAGTTCCAGCCGCGCTGGGAGCCCCGTTTCGTCGTCTACCGGGCCTCCGGCGACCTCCCCCGCATCGGCTTCGCCGCGATGCAGGCCGAGGGCTTCGTCAACCTCGCCCTTCCTCTGCCGCGCTTCCTGCGCCGCCGCTCCAAAGCGTCACGCGTGTGTGCGCACACGGTCACGGAGAGGGACGTACGGGCGGCGTAGCCCCCGCGATGCCGGTCCCGCACGCACCGGGCCCGCACAGCGGGGACCGGCTCGGGTGGCGGCCGCGCCCCCTCGCGGCCCTGGGGCTGTCACCCGGGCCGCGCCACGGCGCGGCCTCTTCCTGGGCCTACGCTGAACGCATGAGCAAGCACAGCGGACGCGGGCGCGTGGTCGGCCTTCCGGAATGGGACCGCTGCGCGGTCATGGGAGTCGTCAACGTGACCCCCGACTCCTTTTCCGACGGCGGCCGCTGGTTCGACACGACGGCCGCCGTCAAGCACGGCCTCCAGCTCGTCGCCGAGGGCGCGGACCTCGTGGACGTCGGCGGCGAGTCCACCCGCCCCGGCGCCAGCCGGGTCGACGAGGCCGAGGAGCTCCGCCGGGTCATCCCGGTGGTCCGCGGCCTCGCCTCCGAGGGCGCCGTCGTCTCCGTCGACACGATGCGCGCCTCGGTCGCCACCCAGGCCCTCGCGGCCGGCGCCGCCCTCGTCAACGACGTCAGCGGCGGCCTCGCCGACCCGGCGATGATTCCGGCCGTGGCGGAGGCGGGCGCCCCCTTCGTGGTCATGCACTGGCGCGGCTTCCTCGAGGGCGGCACCGTCAGAGGTGTCTACGCCGATGTCGTCGCCGAGGTCGTGGACGAACTGCACGCGCGTGTGGACGCCGTCCTGGCCGGCGGCATCTCCCCCGACCGCATCGTCGTCGACCCGGGTCTCGGCTTCTCCAAGGAGGCCGATCACGACCTCTCCCTGCTGGCTCACCTCGACCGGCTGCACGCCCTCGGTCACCCGCTGCTCGTCGCCGCCTCCCGCAAGCGCTTCCTCGGCCGTGTCCTGGCCGGCCCGCAGGGCGCGCCGCCGCCCGCGCGCGAGCGCGACGCCGCCACCGCCGCCGTCTCCGCCCTCGCGGCGGAGGCCGGTGCGTGGGCGGTCCGCGTGCACGAGGTGCGCGCGACAGCGGACGCTGTACGGGTCGCACGCGCCGTGGAGGGGGCGCGCGAGCAACGCGACGCGCCCGGCGCGGGTGCACCACACCAGGCGCACACCACCTCGAGCGAGCCCGCGGTGCGACCCGCCGCGGGATCCGGGGCGCGAGACCCCCGCCCCGGCGGGCAGGGCCCGAGCGGCGCGGAAGGAGCCCGGTGAGCGCCCCCCATACGGACGTCGAGCAGGTCGAGGCCGCCAACACCGCCTTCTACGAGGCGCTGGAACAGGGCGACTTCGACGGGGTGTCCGCGCTCTGGCTCACCCCGGCCGACCTGGGCGTCGACGAGACGTACCACGACCCGGCGGACGTCGGCGTGGTCTCCTGCGTGCACCCCGGCTGGCCCGTCCTCACCGGCCGGAGCGAGGTGCTGCGGTCGTACGCGCTGATCATGGCGAACACCGACTACATCCAGTTCTTCCTCACCGATGTGCATGTCTCCGTCACCGGCGACACCGCGCTGGTGAACTGCACCGAGAACATCCTCAGCGGCGGCCCGGCGCCGGAGGACGGCGAGGAACTCGGGCCGCTCGTCGGCCAGCTGGTGGTCGCCACGAACGTGTTCTGTCGCACGTCCGACGGCTGGAAGCTGTGGTCCCACCACGCCTCCCCGGTGCTGACGGAGAACGACGAGGACGACACCCCCGAGAGCCCCGACGATCTCGACGATTCCGAGAGTGACGACAACGCCTCCTGAGCGGGTAGGCGGACCGCAGGAAGCGAGCGGGAAGCCACGGGACGCCCCACAGGGAGCAAGAACCACGGGACGATCCACAGGGAGCAAGAAGTGGTTGGAATCACGAACCCGTGGGTAGGGGCGGCTACCAGCCCGTGAGCCGCCGGGTTCCCCAAGGGAAACACCCGGTGAAAATTCCTGGCTCCGACCCGTGCCACCGCGGCCGGAGCCCGTGTCTGTCAGTGCTCGCGGGTAGATTCGTTCGAGGCCGGGGTGCCGCCCGCACCCGGTACGCACCGGCCGAAACCGACGACTGCAGGAGTGATTCGCGTGGATCGTGTCGCGCTGCGCGGCCTGAAGGCCCGCGGGTACCACGGCGTGTTCCCCAAGGAACGCGAGGAGGGCCAGACCTTCATCGTGGACCTCGTCCTGGGCCTGGACACCCGACCGGCCGCGGCCGACGACGACCTGGCGAAGACCGTGCACTACGGCATCGTGGCGGAGGAGGTCGTGGCCGTCGTCCAGGGCGACCCCGTCGACCTCATCGAGACGCTCGCCGAGCGCATCGCCCAGGCCTGTCTGAAGCACGAAGGGGTTCAGGAGGTCGAGGTGTGCCTCCACAAACCGGACGCGCCGATCACCGTCCCCTTCGACGACGTGACCGTCACCATCACCCGGAGCCGAGTATGACCGCGTTCTTCGCCGGAGGTCAGAGCGACCCGACCGTACAGCCGGTACCCGCCTCCGTCGTCGAGAAGGTCGACGCCGCCGACACCACCCTGCACAACCCGAAACGGGCCGTTATCTCCCTCGGCTCCAACCTCGGCAACCGCCTGGAGACCCTCCAGGGTGCCATCGACGCCCTCGAGGACACCCCCGGCGTCCGCATCAAGGCCGTCTCCCCGGTGTACGAGACGGAGCCGTGGGGCGTCGAGCCCGGCAGCCAGCCGTCGTACTTCAACGCGGTCGTCCTGCTGAAGACCACCCTCCCGCCGTCCTCCCTCCTGGAGCGGGCGCACGCGGTCGAGGAGGCCTTCCACCGGGTCCGGGACGAGCGCTGGGGGGCGCGCACACTCGACGTCGACATCGTCGCGTACGCCGATGTCGTCGACGACGACCCGCATCTCACGCTCCCCCACCCCCGCGCCCACGAGCGCGCCTTCGTGCTCGCCCCCTGGCACGACGTGGAGCCCGAGGCGCAACTGCCCGGCCGCGGCACGGTCGCCGGCCTGCTCGACACCGTCACCCGCGAGGGCATCGCGGCGCGCAAGGACCTGGAACTCCACCTGCCCGAGTAGTCGTTAAGGTCAACAGGACCACTGCCCGCGGGATGCCCATGCCCGCGGGCTCGGGGAGTTGAAGGGACACCGTGAGAGAGCTGCGCATCAGGGTGCTGGCCGGCGTGTTCGGCGTGGCCGCCATCCTGTCCTGGGCCGGCGCCCGTCTGTGGAACGCGGTCGGGACCCTCCCCAGCGTCCCGCTGGCCGCGCCCATCGTCCTCGCCCTGATCGCCGTGGTCCTGACGGCCACCGCGCTGTCGTTGCGCGCCCGTCTCAAGGCACAGCGCGAGCGCCGCCCCGAGGCCAAGGGCGTCGACCCCCTGATGGCGGCCCGCGCGGTCGTTTTCGGCCAGTCCAGTGCCCTGGTGGCCGCCCTCGTCTCCGGTATGTACGGAGGCGCGGGGGTCTTCCTCCTGGAGTCCCTCGACATCCCCGCCCGTCGCGACCAGGCCATCTATGCCGGTTTCGCCGTCCTGGCGGGCATCGCGGTCATAGCGGCGGCCATCTTCCTGGAACGCGTGTGCAAGCTGCCCGAGGACGACGACCAGGACAAGGGAGCCGCGTCACCGGCGTGACGCCGGATACGGGGCTGCGCCCGGCGTGACGCCTCCCGCCGGGCACAGCCCCGTATCGGTCGACTCGCGTCCCGCCCGCCCGTGTCGGCGCACACCCATCGGCGGACCGCGTCAGCGCGCCATGATCAGGCTCATCGCCTCGTTGCGGGTCGCCGCGTCCCGCAACTGCCCCCGGACCGCCGAGGTGATGGTCTTGGCGCCGGGCTTGCGGATGCCCCGCATGGACATGCACATGTGCTCGCACTCGATGACGACGATCACCCCGCGAGGCTCCAGGATCTCCATCAGGGAGTCCGCGATCTGCGTGGTGAGACGTTCCTGCACCTGCGGACGGCGCGCGTACACATCCACGAGACGGGCCAGCTTGGACAGGCCGGTGATCTTCCCTGAGGTGGACGGGATGTAGCCGACATGAGCGACCCCCCGGAACGGCACGAGGTGGTGTTCACAGGTGCTGAACACCTCGATGTCCTTCACGAGCACCATCTCGTCGTGCCCCAGGTCGAACGTCGTGGTCAGCACGTCCTCGGCCCGCTGCCACAGGCCCGCGAATATCTCCCGGTACGCCCGAGCCACCCGCGCCGGAGTCTCCCGGAGTCCCTCACGGTCCGGGTCCTCGCCGACCGCGATCAGCAACTCGCGTACGGCGTTCTCGGCGCGCTTCTCGTCGAACTCGCCGATGGAGCCCTCGCTGTCCAGCGTCACGGGGTCGGTCATCTGGTGCCTCGTTCCTGTGGGTCGCGCGTGTGGGTCACGCGCCTCATCTGCGGGCATAGAGAAACGTCAAACGAAAATGCCGCGCCCCCCAGGCTAGAACCTGGGGGGCGCGGCATCCATTCCGGGCCTGGTGGGGCTCCCGGGAGCGGGTCAGCTCTCGGGGCGGTCCTCCGGGGCCGGCTCGATCACCGGGGTGGACTCCACCGCGGTGGTCTTCGCCGTGGAGATCGCCGGTGTCGCACCGTTGGCGCCGTTCGTCAGTGCGAGCTCCCGAGGGGAGAGCACCGGCGGACGGGTGGACGGCGTACGCCGCGAGGATCCGGTCCAGGCGGGCCGTGCCGGACGCTTGACGATGGCGGAGAAGACCTCGGCGATCTGCTCCTTGTTCAGCGTCTCCTTCTCCAGCAGCTGGAGCACCAGCTGATCGAGGATGTCGCGGTTCTCGACCAGGATCTCCCAGGCCTCGTTGTGCGCGGTCTCGATGAGCTTCTTGACCTCTTCGTCGACCAGCGCGGCGACCTCTTCCGAGTAGTCACGCGGGTGCGACATCTCGCGGCCCAGGAACGGCTCGGTGTTGTCGCCGCCGAACTTGATGGCGCCGAGACGCTCGGTCATGCCGTACTGCGTGACCATCGCGCGGGCCGTTGCGGTGGCCTTCTCGATGTCGTTCGCAGCACCCGTCGTCGGGTCGTGGAAGACCAGTTCCTCGGCCGCGCGGCCACCCAGCATGTAAGCGAGCTGGTCGAGCATCTCGTTACGAGTGGTCGAGTACTTGTCCTCGTCCGGCAGGACCATCGTGTAGCCGAGGGCCCGTCCGCGCGACAGGATCGTGATCTTGTGGACCGGGTCGGAGTTCGGTGAGGCCGCCGCGACCAGGGCGTGACCGCCCTCGTGGTACGCGGTGATCTTCTTTTCCTTGTCCGACATGATCCGGGTCCGCTTCTGCGGGCCCGCCACGACGCGGTCGATGGCCTCGTCCAGCGAGTGGTTGTCGATGAGCTTCTTGTCGCTGCGCGCCGTGAGGAGCGCCGCTTCGTTCAGCACGTTCGCCAGGTCCGCGCCGGTGAAGCCCGGGGTGCGGCGGGCGACGGCCGACAGGTCCACGTCCGGGGCGACCGGCTTGCCCTTCTGGTGAACCTTGAGGATCTCCAGACGGCCCTGCATGTCCGGGCGGTCGACCGCGATCTGGCGGTCGAAGCGGCCGGGACGCAGCAGCGCGGGGTCGAGGATGTCGGGCCGGTTCGTGGCGGCGATGAGGATCACGCCGCCCTTCACGTCGAAGCCGTCCATCTCGACGAGCAGCTGGTTCAGCGTCTGCTCGCGCTCGTCGTGACCGCCGCCGAGGCCGGCACCACGGTGGCGGCCGACCGCGTCGATCTCGTCGACGAAGACGATCGCCGGGGCGTTCGCCTTGGCCTGCTCGAAGAGGTCTCGGACCCGGGAGGCACCGACACCGACGAACATCTCGACGAAGTCGGAACCGGAGATCGAGTAGAAGGGGACGCCCGCCTCGCCGGCGACGGCGCGCGCGAGGAGCGTCTTGCCGGTACCGGGCGGGCCGTACAGGAGTACGCCCTTGGGAATCTTGGCGCCGACGGCCTGGAACTTCGCCGGTTCCTGCAGGAACTCCTTGATCTCGTGGAGTTCCTCGACGGCCTCGTCCGAGCCCGCCACGTCGGCGAAGGTCGTCTTCGGGGTGTCCTTGGTGATGAGCTTGGCCTTGGACTTCCCGAAGTTCATGACTCGGGAGCCGCCGCCCTGCATCTGGTTCATCAGGAACAGGAAGACGACCACGATGAGGACGAAGGGGAGCAGGGACAGCAGGATCCCGACGAAGGCGTTCTGCTTCGTCGGCGAGACTGTGTATCCGTCCGGGATCTGCTTGTCCTGGTACTTGGTCTGCAGCGTGTTGGCAATGGTCACGCCCTGGTCGCCGATGTAGCTCGCCTGGATCTTCGAGCTGTCCTTGACCTTTACGCCGTCCTTGAGCGTGACCTTGATGGTCTGCTCGTCACCGGTGGTGAGCTTGGCCGACTCGACCTTGTTGTCGTTGATCGCTGCAATGACCTGGCCGGTGTCCACCGTCTTGTAGCCGCCGGACGAGCCGACGACCTGCATCAACACGACCACGGCAAGGACGGCCAGCACGATCCACATGACCGGCCCACGGAAGTATCGCTTCACGTCCATCCATACGGAGCGGTGTCGCCCCGTCCCTCCTGCCATAGTGAGTTTGATAAGACAGTTCTTCTGACGGTACCCCAGCTTCGTCACGCAAAGCCGCACGGTACGGCTGGCGCACCCGTCTGCAAGCCTTAACGGCGAGAGGCCCGCCGGGGTTCCCGATCTTCGTACGGGGCTTGGGCCCTTCGGGTTCAGCCGCCGTAGACGTGAGGCGCGAGCGTACCGACGAACGGGAGGTTGCGGTACTTCTCGGCGTAGTCGAGGCCGTAGCCGACAACGAACTCGTTGGGGATGTCGAACCCGACCCACTCGACCTCGATGGCGACCTTGGCGGCCTCGGGCTTGCGCAGCAGCGTGCACACATTGAGGGAGGCAGGCTCGCGCGAGCCGAGGTTGGAGATCAGCCAGGACAGCGTCAGACCGGAGTCGATGATGTCCTCCACGATCAGGACGTGGCGGCCCTTGATGTCGGTGTCCAGGTCCTTGAGGATCCGTACGACACCGGAGGACTGGGTGCCCGCGCCGTAGGACGACACGGCCATCCAGTCCATGGTGACGGGGGTGGACAGCGATCGGGCGAGGTCGGCCATGACCATCACCGCGCCCTTGAGGACGCCGACGATGAGCAGGTCCTTGCCCGCGTACTCCGCGTCGATCTTCGCGGCCAGCTCAACCAGCTTCGCGTCGATCTCTTCCTTGGTGATGAGCACCTCTTTGAGGTCGGTGCCCATGTCTTTCGCGTCCACCCGCATCACTTTCGGTTGTCCCAGCGGCCACCGGGACCGCCCACGACCACGTAAGCGGTCCTGCCGAGCGCCCGGATTCAGCCTTGCCGAATCACCAGTCTGCCACCCTGGCGCTGGGCGACGACTTTGCCGGGGAGATTGATGACCCCCTGGCCACGCCAGCCGGTGATCAACCGGTCGACCTCCTCGATGTGCCGGGCGAAGAGAGAACCGGCCGGAGCGCCCGCCTCGATCGCGGCGCGGCGCAGGATCCGGCGACGCACGGCGGGCGGCAGGGCGTAGAGCTTGGCGCACTCCAGGAGACCGGCGGCATCGCGCACGGAGGACTCGGCCTGGCCCGCCCAGGCGTCGAGGGCGTCGGCGTCGTCACGGGAGAGCTGGGCCGTACGGGCGAGGGCCTCGACGACACCCTTGCCGAGGGCCTTCTCCAGGGCGGGCAGGCCCTCGTGGCGCAGCCTGGAGCGGGTGTAGGCCGGGTCGGCGTTGTGCGGGTCGTCCCAGACGGGCAGGGACTGGACCATGCAGGCCTTGCGGGCGGTCTGCCGGTCGAGCTGGAGGAAGGGGCGGCGGTAGCGGCGGGCGGCCCCCGGGCCGCCGGAGACGGCCGCCATCCCGGACAGGGAGCGGATGCCGGAGCCGCGGGCGAGGCCGAGGAGGACGGTTTCGGCCTGGTCGTCGCGGGTGTGGCCGAGCAGGACCGCGGCGGCGCCGTGGCGGACGGCGGCGGCGTCCAGGGCGGCGTAGCGCGCGTCGCGGGCGGCGGCCTCGGGTCCGCCCTCGCGGCCGACGGTCACGGCGGTGGCCGCCACGGGATCGAGGCCGAGTTCGCGCAGGCGCAGGACGACTTCTTCGGCGCGGAGATCGGAGCCGGGCTGGAGGCCGTGGTCGACGGTGACGCCGCCGGCCCGGATGCCGAGCCGGGGCGCCTCGAAGGCGAGGGCGGAGGCGAGGGCCATGGAGTCGGCGCCGCCGGAGCACGCCACGAGCACGAGCGGCCGCGCCGGTCGCTCGTGCGGGCCCGCCTCGGGGGTGGGGTGGTCGTTGAGGATGTCGTGAAGTACGCGGCGGACCGCCAGGCGTATCGCCGCGACCGCAGGATGGGGACCCACTGTCCGGTTCCCTTCATGAAGTTTTCGGGAGTGAACCCGAGGTTCGGTCACACAGAGTGTGTAGATGGTGACAGAACCGGGGCGTTCCCCGAGCATTGCACGCCTGCCCGGGGCTCACGGTCCCTCGGACGGGTGATTGAAGGGGCGTTCGCCTGCCGACGGCCGGATTCGCTCACCACTCTCCTGGCGGGTTCATGACTCGGCCTTGCGATGCACGCGCGCGACCCAGTCCGCCGGTTTGGCGATCTCGGCCTTGGTCGGAAGTGTGTTCGGGGAGGTCCATACGCGGTTGAAGCCGTCCATGCCGACCTGGTCCACGACGCCCCGCACGAAGCGCTCGCCGTCCCGGTACTGCTTGAGCTTGGCGTCCAGGCCCAGCAGTCTGCGCAGCGCGATGTCCAGTCGGGAGGCGCCCTTGGCGCGGCGCTGCTGGAACTTCTCGCGGATCTCGGCGACGGATCCCACGACCTCGGGGCCGACTCCGTCCATCACGAAGTCGGCGTGTCCCTCCAGGAGGGACATCACGGCGGTGAGGCGGGCGAGGATCTCCCGCTGGGCGGGCGTCTGCACGAGTTCGACCAGGGAACGGCCGCCGTCGTCCTCCTCGCCCTCGGGCCGGCCGCCGGAGAGGGACTGGGCGGCTTCCCTGACCCGTTCCAGGAACGTCATGGGATCCACGTCGGTCTCGCCCAAGAACGACTGGATCTCGCCCTCGAGGTGGTCCCGCAGCCAGGGCACGGCGGAGAACTGGGTGCGGTGGGTCTCCTCGTGGAGGCACACCCACAGCCGGAAGTCATGGGGATGTACGTCCAGTTCGCGTTCCACGTGGACGATGTTCGGCGCGACGAGCAGCAGACGGCCGCCGCCGTTGGCCCCGGCGGGCAGCTCACGGGTGGCGGGGGCGAACGTCTCGTACTGGCCGAGTACGCGGGAGGACAGGAAGGACAGCAGCATGCCCAGTTCGACGCCGGTGACCTTGCCGCCGACGGCGCCGAGCACCGCGCCGCCGGGTGTGGTGCCGCGCCGTTCCTGCATCTTGTCGAGGAGGGGTTTGAGGATCTCCCGGAAACCCGCCACGTTCGCCCGCACCCAGCCCGGGCGGTCGACGACGAGGATCGGGGTGTCGTGGGTGACCTCGGTGCCCATACGAGTGAAGCCCCGGACGTGTCCCTCCGAGGCCTTGGCGTGCCGGCGCAGTTCCGCGACGACGGCACGGGCCTCGTCACGGCTGACCTCGGGTCCCGGCCGCACGAGCCGCGTCGCGGTCGCCACCGCGAGATTCCAGTCGACCATCCCCGAGGAAGAAGCAGCGCCACCGATGCTCGTCATGCGTCAACCGTACGTGAGCGCCGCCGTTGGGGGCAGGCCGCGCGAGGCCGGTCAGGGAGATGTCAGGGTCGGGGCCGGGGGTGGCTCGGGGGTGCCGGGCCGTGGCCCCTCAGCGGCAGCCGCACCCGGCCAGCGCCGTGGCCGCTCGGTCCAACGCCGCCTGGGCCGCCGCCGGATCGGTCGTGTCGGCGGTCAGGAGCGCGAACGCGAGGAGGCGGCCGTCCTGGTCGACGACCGTGCCGGCGAGGGTGTTCACGCCGGTCAGGGTGCCGGTCTTGGCGCGTACGACGCCGGCCGCGCCCTCGGTGTAGCGGCTGGTGAGGGTGCCGGTGAAGCCGGCGACGGGGAGGCCGGTGAGAACAGGGCGCAGGTCGGGGCGGGTGGGGTCACCGGCCTTGACCAGAAGAGCGGTCAGGAGGTTCGCGGTGAGCCGGTCATCGCGGTCGAGACCGCTGCCGTCCTTGATCCGGGCACCGGTCATTGGCAGTCCGAGCTTCTTCAGCTGCGTCTGGACGGCCCTGCCGCCGCCGGCGAAGTCGGCCCGGACGCCGGTCGCGACGGCGGTCTGGCGGGCGAGGGCCTCCGCGATGTCGTTGTCGCTGTTGGTGAGCATCCGTTCGACCAGCACGGACAGCGGCGGCGAGGAGACCGTGGCGAGGGTCTTCGCGCGCGAGGTGGCCTTGGAGGGGCCGGGGGCCGAGGTCTTGATACCCGCGGTCTTCAGGAACCCCGCGAATGCGCGGGTCGCGTCGGCGGCCGGGTCGCTCACACGGGCGGCCGGGCCGCTGACGGAGTCGTCGGTGCGGCCCTCGTCGGCGGACAGGGCGGTGACGGGGGCGAGGTTGGGGTTGACCCCGATGGGGTGAACCTGGGTTCCGGCGTACAGCGTCGTGTCGTACGAGAGCGTCACCTGGGTGAGGCCGCGCTTCTTCAGGGCGGTGGCGGTCCGGCCGGCGAGGGTGCGCAGGTCGGCCCATCCCCCGGCGTCCGCGCGGGCCGTGAGGGTGGGGTCGCCGCCGCCGACGAGGACGAGTTCCGTGGTGTCGGATTCCAGCGCGGCGCGGGTGGTGAGGCGGTGCTCGCCGCCCATCGCGGAGAGCGCTGCGACCGCGGTGGCGATCTTCGTGGTGGACGCCGGCGTCAGCGCCTCGTCGGCTCCGGCGCCGTACAGCCGCTTGCCGGTGGCCACGTCGACGACCACGGCGGTCTGCCGGGCACCCAGCGCCGGATCGCCCAGAAGGGGGCCCAGGACGCCCGCGAGGCCCGTGCCGGTCGGGAGGGCGGCCGGGGCGGACTTCACGGTGCTGGTGGCGCCGCCGAGGCCCGCGAGGACGGACACGGCGCTCGGCGCGGGCCGCGGCGCTCCGACCGCCGTGTCGGACGCATCGGATGTGTCGGATGAATCGGACGAATCGTTCGTACGGCCGTGATCTGCGCCACCCGCCCGTTCCAGGGCGGCGGCCCGGTCCCGCTCCGCCGTACGCTGACCGGTGGAGTCCCAGGGGCCTGCGGCAGTCACCACACCGGCGGCCAGCGCCAGTCCGGCGGTCGCCGCACCCGCGGTGCACTGCCACGACCTGGCGTTCGGACCGGCCTTCGTGATCCGCTCGAGCTGCGGCTTCGCCGCCTGTGTGAGCCGTGCGACCTGCGGCTTCGCGGCCGCCGCCACCCGGGCGAGACGAGGCCGTACGATCCCTGCGGCCCGCGCCAGACGCGGTCGTACGGCATCCGTGGCCCGCACCACGTGGGGTCTCGCGGCCCGCCAAGGCCTCAGCTCTGGCACGAACACCAGCCCCTTTCGCGATCACACAGCAGCGTGAGGGACACTTAACCACCAGAACTATGTGTTGATCATGGAGGAGTCACCGGTGGAGTTCGACGTCACGATCGAGATCCCGAAGGGTTCGCGGAACAAGTACGAGGTGGACCACGAGACCGGTCGGATCCGCCTGGACCGTCGACTCTTCACCTCGACCGCCTACCCGACCGACTACGGCTTCGTCGAGAACACTCTCGGCGAGGACGGCGACCCGCTGGACGCGCTGGTCATCCTGGACGAGCCGACCTTCCCGGGCTGCCTCATCCGGTGCCGCGCGATCGGCATGTTCCGGATGACGGACGAGGCCGGCGGCGACGACAAGCTGCTGTGCGTCCCGTCGACCGACCCGCGCGTGGAGCACCTGCGGGACATCCACCACGTGTCGGAGTTCGACCGCCTGGAGATCCAGCACTTCTTCGAGGTCTACAAGGACCTGGAGCCCGGCAAGTCCGTCGAGGGCGCCGACTGGGTGGGCCGCACCGACGCCGAGGCCGAGATCGAGCGGTCCTACAAGCGCTTCAAGGACCAGGGCGGTCACTGAGGTCTTCGGCGCCTGACGCCGTCGTGAGGGCCGCACGCGTGCGCGTGCGGCCCTCACGCGCGTGTATGCGCATACTGAGACCTACGGAAGGTGTCGTTCAGGGAGCGTTGCTGAGTGTCGGAGGCGGAGTACCGCAAGCCGCAGTCGGACGAGGCGAGGAGTGTCTTCGACCCCGAGATCACGTCCGAGTTCGCGATCCCGGCGGGGCTGGCCGTCCCCAGAACCGGCGGTGAGCCGGAGACCACGTCGGAGTTCGCCGTCCCGGACGGGTTGGACGTGGGTCAGCCGGCCGCCGACGAGAGCGAGGGGTCGGCGTTCAGTCTGCCGAGCACGTACAGCGCCCGTCAGGCTCCGGTGGCCTTCACACCGGCCGACGGCGTGCCGGTGGTGAGTCTCATCAAGGACCTCCCCTGGCAGGACCGGATGCGCACGATGCTGCGGATGCCGGTGACCGAACGGCCCGCGCCGGAGCCGGGGCCGAAGGCGGAGGAGGGCGGTCCCGCCGTCCCGCGCGTGCTCGACCTGACGCTGCGTATCGGCGAGTTGCTGCTCGCGGGCGGGGAGGGCGCCGAGGACGTGGAGGCCGCGATGTTCGCGGTCTGCCGTTCCTACGGACTCGACCGCTGCGAGCCGAACGTCACCTTCACGCTGCTGTCGATCTCGTACCAGCCGTCCCTGGTGGAGGACCCGGTGACGGCGTCCCGGACGGTGCGCCGCCGGGGCACGGACTACACGCGCCTGGCGGCCGTCTTCCGGCTCGTGGACGACCTGAGCGACCCGGAGAGCCATCTCTCCCTGGAAGAGGCCTACCGACGGCTCGCGGAGATGCGCCGCAACCGGCACCCGTACCCGACCTGGGTGCTGACCTCGGCGAGCGGGCTGCTCGCGGGCGCGGCCTCGGTCCTGGTCGGCGGTGACCTGGTGGTATTCGTCGCGGCGGCGCTCGGCGCGATGCTCGGTGACCGGCTGGCGTGGCTCTGCGCGGGGCGCGGACTGCCGGAGTTCTACCAGTTCCTGGTCGCCGCGATGCCGCCGGCCGCGATAGGCATCACCCTGACGCTGGCGGACGTCGACGTGAAGGCGTCCGCGGTCATCACCGGTGGACTGTTCGCCCTGCTGCCCGGACGGGCGCTGGTGGCGGGCGTACAGGACGGTCTGACCGGTTTCTACATCACCGCGGCCGCGCGCCTGCTGGAGGTCATGTACTTCTTCGTGGGCATCGTGGCGGGGGTGCTGGTGATGCTCTACGTCGGTGTGCAGCTCGGCGCGCATCTCAACCCCGACGCGGCGCTGGGCATCACCAAGCGGCCGCTGTGGCAGATCGGCGCGTCGATGCTGCTGTCCCTGACGTTCGCCGTGCTGTTGCAGCAGGAACGATCCACCGTGGTCGCCGTGACGCTCAACGGCGGGGTCGCCTGGTCCGTGTACGGCGCGATGCACTACGCAGGGGAGATCTCGCCCGTCGCGTCCACGGCCGTCGCGGCGGGAGTGGTGGGGCTGTTCGGGCAGTTGCTGGCGCGGTACCGGTTCGCGTCCGCCCTGCCCTACACGACCGCCGCGATCGGGCCGCTGCTGCCTGGGTCGGCGACCTACTTCGGGCTGCTGGCCATCGCGCAGAACGAGGTGGACGCGGGGTTGGTGTCGATCACCAAGGCCGCGGCGCTGGCGCTGGCCATCGCCATCGGGGTGAACCTGGGCTCCGAGGTGTCCCGGCTGTTCCTGCGGATCGGCTCCATGGAGAAGCGGCGGGCCGCCAAGCGGACGCGCGGCTTCTGAGGGGCGCCTTCCGACGCCCCTCCGGGCGCGGTTCTAGTAGCCCTGGCTGTCGTAGGGGTACTGGCCGTTCTGCTGAGCGCCGTACGGCTGCTGCTGCGGCTGCGGCTGCTGCCACTCCTGGGGGTACTGCTGCTGCGGGTACGGCTGCCGGCCGTAGTAGTCGTTCTGGTGGTTCTGGTCCTGACCTTGACCCTGGTTCTGGTTCTGGCTCTGGTCCTGGCCGCCGTACTGGTACTGCTGGTCGTGCTGGTCGATCCGGCGGAGCTGGGTCGTCGCGTCGTCCATGACCGGCTGCTGCTGGTACTGCTGCTCGTGGGGCTGGTACTGCTGCTCGTGGGGCTGGGGCTGGTGCTGGTGGGGCTGGTGTTGCGCGGGGGCCTGCGGCGGGGTCTTCTTGGCCTTCGAGCGGGCCCGCAGGAACTCGATGGCGATCGGGACCACGGAGATCAGCACGATCAGGATGAGGATCGCTTCGATGTTCTTCTTGACGAAGTCGATGTTGCCCAGCCAGGAGCCGAGCAGGGTGACGCCCGCGCCCCACAGGACGCCGCCGATGACGTTGAAGACCAGGAAGGAGCGGTAGCGCATGCCGCTGACGCCGGCGATGATCGGCGTGAAGGTGCGCACGATGGGCACGAAGCGGGCCAGCACCAGGGACTTCGGGCCGTACTTCTCGAAGAACTCGTGCGCCTTGGTGACGTTCTCCTGCTTGAAGAGCCGGGAGTCCGGTCGGTTGAAGAGCGACGGCCCCACCTTCTTGCCGAACATGTAGCCCGCCTGGTCGCCCAGGATCGCGGCCAGGCAGATCAGCGCGATCGCGCCCCACAGCGGGAAGTCCAGCTGGTTCGACGTGATCAGCAGACCGGCCGTGAACAGCAGGGAGTCACCGGGCAGGAAGAACCCGATCAGCAGGCCGGACTCCGCGAAGACGATGAGCAACAGGCCCCAGAGGCCGAAGTTGTCGAGCAGGGTATTGGGGTCCAGCCAGCTCGGTCCGAGGGCGATCGTCGTCACGGTTCCGGGCTCCTGAGGGGTGGGGGAAGGAACGGCGTCCATGGTGCAGCCGCACAAAGCTATCAACGGAATGTGTCCGTCCCAGGTTCCACGGAGGCCTCCGGGATGCACTGTGCGCCCTCTGGGACGAAGCTGTGAGCCATGGGTATCGAAGACTACGGCGGCGGGCAGGGCCCCGAGCCGGACGTACTGGTCGTCACCACCAACGACGTGCCCGGGTTCCGGGTGGAGCAGGTCATCGGCGAGGTCTTCGGGCTGACCGTGCGCTCACGGCATCTGGGCAGCCAGATCGGCGCGGGCCTCAAGTCGATGATCGGCGGTGAGCTCAAGGGGCTGACGAAGACCCTCGTCGAGACCCGCAACCAGGCGATGGAACGGCTCGTCGAGCAGGCACGCGTGCGTGGAGCCAACGGCGTGCTGATGTTCCGCTTCGATGTGACGGAGGCCGCGGACCTGGGCACCGAGGTGTGTGCGTACGGCACCGCGGTGGTCCTGGTCCGCGAATAGCCCCGAGTGGCCCCTACGCCGTCCGCCGCGCCGCGTTCGCCGTGATCGCCTCCCTGAGGTGCTCGGCGAGGCCCGGGTGCATCGCGTCGTAGAACGCCTTGAAGCGCTCGTCCGAGACGTACATCTCCCCCAGGCAGCGGTGCGTCTCGTACGGGCAGTCGTAGAACCACCTGCTGATGTGCTGCCGGTGTTCCTCGGCCATGTCCATGGCCGCCTCGCCGGCCGGCGGCTCGGCGGCGACCATGAGCGCCTCGTAGCGCGCTCCCCAGTCGGAGACCTCGTCCTGCATGCGCTTCCAGTCGTCCTTGGTGTAGCGGGCGGCGCGGCGCTGCGACTCCGCGTAGGCCTCGGTGCCGCCCCAGCGCTGCTCCGCCTCTTCGGCGTACTGCTCCGGATCCTTGTCGCCGAAGACCTCGAACCGCTCCTCGGGTGTGAGGTTGATGCCCATCTCGCGTGCCTCCATCGCGTGTTCCACGGCCGCGGCCATCTTCTCCAGCTGCGCGATCCGGGCGGTCAGCAGTTCGTGCTGCCGGCGCAGGTGCGCGCGCGGGTCGGCCGCCGGATCGTCGAGCAGGGCCGCGACGTCCTCGAGCGGGAAGCCGAGCTCCCGGTAGAACAGGATCTGCTGCAGCCGGTCGAGGTCGGCGTCGTCGTAGCGCCGGTGCCCCGCGTGGCTGCGCCCGCCGGGGACGAGCAGGCCGATGTCGTCGTAGTGGTGCAGCGTGCGCACCGTGACACCGGCGAATGCGGCGACCTGTCCTACGGAGTAGCTCACTTCGTCCGCTCCCTTCTGGTTACGCGCTCCACCGTGCGTCCTGACGTCACGTGAGGTGCAAGGACGATTCCGCCCCGGCAGTCTCCCGTCCGGATGTCATGTCCGTTTTGCCCGCTTATCGTGAGCCCGTGGCCCACGACACCGCGCGGCAGGCGCCCAACGCTCCGGCGACACCGGCACGCGCTCTGCTGCCGGTGATCCTGCCCGCCCTCGCCGTCGGCGTGCTGGCGAGCCTGCTGCTCCTGCTGGTGGAGGGGGCGGCCGAGCAGTTGGAGGACGTGCTGTGGCAGGACCTGCCGGACGCGCTGGACGTGGGCCGTTACTCGGTGCTCTGGATGCTCGTCGTGCTCACCTCGACCGGGGTGCTGGTGGGGCTCGTGGTGTGGAAGGTGCCGGGGCACGCCGGCCCCGATCCGGCGACGATGGGGCTGGACGCGCGCGTGCTGCCGCCGGGGGTTCTCCCCGGGCTGCTGGCGGCGACGGCGCTGATGCTGGCGGGCGGCCCGAGCCTGGGTCCGGAGAACCCGATCATCGCCGTGAACGTGGGGCTGGCCGTATGGCTGGGCCGCCGGGTCCTGCCACGGGCGCCGGGCACTCTGTGGGTGGTGCTCGCGGAGGCGGCGACCATCGGCGCGCTGTTCGGTACACCGGTGGCGGCGGCGCTGCTGATCTCCGAGGCGCTGGCGGGACGGCAGACCGAGGGCCCGCTGTGGGACAACGTCTTCGCGCCGCTGGTCGCCGCCTCGGCCGGCTCGATGACGACCACCCTGGTGGCGCATCCGACCTTCGACCTGGACCTGCCCGAGCTCGGGCCGCCCGGGTGGGGGGATCTGCTGGCGGCGCTCGTGGTCGCCTCGGTGGGCGCGCTGCTCGCCATGTGCGCCGTCCGCGCCTTCCCGTACGTCCACGGCGCGTTCGCGCGGCTGCGGCACCCGATGCTGGCGCTGCCGCTCGGTGGAGTCGTGCTGGGCCTGCTGGGGGCCCTGGGTGGTCATCTGACGCTCTTCAAGGGCCTGGACGAGGTCGGGGAGCTGGCGGCCGATCCCGAGGGCTGGTCGGCCGGCGAGTTCGCCACCATGACGGTGGTGAAACTGACCGCGCTGCTCGTCGCCGCGTCCTGCGGCTTCCGGGGCGGCCGGATCTTCCCGGCCGTGTTCGTGGGCTCCGCCCTCGGTCTCACCGCCCATGCGCTCGTGCCGGGCGTCCATCCGTCGGTGGGCGTGGCCGCCGGGGTGCTGGGCGTTCTGCTGGCCATCACCCGGCAGGGCTGGGTGAGTCTGTTCGTCGCCGCCGTCCTGGTCGCCTCGGCCTCGGTCATCGCCCTGCTCTGCATCGCCTCGCTGCCGGCCTGGCTGCTGGTGACGGGGCGGCCGCAGATGCAGCTGCGCGAGGACGGAACTCCGGTCCGCTGACACCCGTTCGATCCTTCAGGAGGCACTTCCATGGCGTTGCACAAAGGTCCCGAAAAGCCCGACGAGCGTCCACTGTCCGTGAACCCCTTCTTCGGCGAGGCCGATCCGGTCGGCGGCATGCTGGAGGCGCCGCCCAAACACCGTCTGCCGGACGGCCCGACTCCGCCGATGGCGGCGTACCAGCTGGTGCACGACGAGCTGATGCTGGACGGCAATTCACGTCTGAACCTGGCCACGTTCGTCACCACCTGGATGGAGCCGCAGGCCGGGGTCCTGATGGCGGAGTGCCGGGACAAGAACATGATCGACAAGGACGAGTACCCCCGCACCGCCGAGCTGGAGCGGCGCTGCGTGGCGATGCTCGCCGACCTGTGGAACGCGCCCGACCCGTCGGCGGCCGTGGGCTGTTCGACGACCGGGTCGAGCGAGGCGTGCATGCTCGCCGGGATGGCGATGAAACGGCGGTGGGCGCGGCGCAACGCCGACCGCTACCCCGGCGCCCGGCCGAACCTGGTGATGGGCGTCAACGTCCAGGTCTGCTGGGACAAGTTCTGCAACTTCTGGGAGGTGGAGGCCCGTCTGGTCCCCATGGAGGGGGAGCGCTTCCACCTCGACCCGCAGGCCGCGGCCGAGCTGTGCGACGAGAACACCATCGGGGTCGTCGGCATCCTCGGCTCCACCTTCGACGGGTCCTACGAGCCGATCGCGGAGCTGTGCGCGGCCCTCGACGCCCTTCAGGAGCGGACCGGCCTCGACATCCCCGTGCACGTCGACGGCGCGTCCGGCGCGATGATCGCCCCCTTCCTCGACGAGGACCTGGTGTGGGACTTCCGCCTCGCGCGCGTGACGTCGATCAACACCTCGGGGCACAAGTACGGGCTGGTGTACCCGGGCGTCGGCTGGGCGCTGTGGCGCGACAAGGAGGCCCTGCCGGAGGAGCTCGTCTTCCGGGTGAACTACCTGGGCGGCGACATGCCGACCTTCGCCCTCAACTTCTCCCGGCCGGGCGCCCAGGTCGTCGCGCAGTACTACACCCTGCTGCGGCTGGGCCGCGCGGGCTACCGGGCGGTGCAGCAGACCACACGGGACGTGGCCCGGAGCATCGCCGACCGCGTGGAGGCGCTCGGCGACTTCCGGCTCCTCACCCGGGGCGACGAGCTGCCGGTGTTCGCCTTCACGACGGCGCCGGAGGTGGACTCGTACGACGTCTTCGACATCTCACGGCGGCTGCGCGAGAGCGGCTGGCTGGTGCCCGCGTACACCTTCCCGCCCAACCGGGAGGACCTGTCGGTCCTGCGGGTCGTGTGCAGAAACGGCTTCTCGGAGGACCTCGCCGACCTGTTCCTGGAGGACCTGTCCCGGCTCCTGCCCGAACTCCGCCGGCAGTCGGGTCCGCGGACCCGGGACAAGAGCGCGGCGACCGGGTTCCACCACTGACCGTCGGCTCAGTGACTCATGCGGGTGAACTTCCGTACTGCCAGCGGGAAGAAGACCGCCAGCAGGGCCACGGGCCGGGCGACGGCCGCCCACAGGTGGGCGGGTCCGCGCCGGGGCCGCCGAACAGCTCGCGCACGGCCGTCGCCGTCCGGGACATCGGGTTCCACTCGACGGCCGTGCCCGGCCACCCCGCATGGACTCGGGGGTGGCGAGGGAGTCGGCCGCCCGACGCCCTGAGGGGTGTCACTTCGGCGTCACCGGCGGACATGCGCCCGGGCATCCGACGGGCGGGCGGCTCAGAACGGGAAGCCGCTGCGGCCGTGCTGGACCGAGATCCACTTCGTGGTGGTGAAGGCCTCCAGGGTCGTCTCGCCGTTGAGGCGGCCGACTCCGGAGCTCTTCTCGCCGCCGAAGGGGACGATCGGCTCGTCGTGGACGGTGGCGTCGTTGACGTGGAACATGCCGGTGACGATCTGCTTGGCGAAGGCGACGCCCCGCTCGATGTCGGCGGTGTGGACCGCGCCGCTCAGGCCGTACGGCGTGTCGTTGACCAGGCGGACGGCCTCCTCCTCGCCGTCGAAGGTGTTGATGAAGACGACCGGACCGAAGACCTCCTGCTGGAGCAGGGCGGAGTCGGTGCGCAGGTCGGCCAGCACGGAGGGCTCGACGAGGTTGTCGGTGGTCGTGCCATGCAGGAGGGCGTTCGCGCCTTCCGCGATGGCCTGCTCGACGACGCTCGAAACGGCCTCCGCCTGCGAGGAATTGATCACCGGGCCGATGACGGTCTGCGGGTCGCGCGGGTCCCCGGCCTTGAGGGTCTTCACCTTGGCGACGAACTTCTCGGTGAACTCGTCCACGAGCGAGCGGTCGACCAGAATCCGGTTGGCGGCCATGCAGACCTGGCCCTGGTGCACGAAGCGGCTGAAGACGGCCGCGTCGACCGCGTAGTCGACGTCGGCGTCGTCGAGGACCACGAACGCGCTGTTGCCGCCGAGTTCGATGATCGACCGCTTGAAGTGCGAGGCGGCGACGGTGGCGACATGGCGGCCGACCTTGTCGGAGCCGGTGAAGGAGATGACCCGCGGGATCGGGTGCTCCAGGAAGGCGTCGCCGATCTCGGCGATGTCGGTCACGACGACGTTCAGCAGGCCCGGGGGCAGACCGGCGTCCTCGAAGAGCTTGGCGATCACGGTGCCGCCGGCGATCGGGGTGTTCTGGTGCGGCTTGAGCACCACACCGTTGCCGAGGGCCAGGGCAGGGGCGACGGACTTCAACGACAGCAGGAAGGGCACGTTGAAGGGGCTGATCACGCCCACGACACCGACCGGCTCCCGGTAGACGCGGTTCTCCTTGCCGTCGATCGGCGAGGGAAGGATGCGGCCCTCGGGGCGCAGCGAGAGGTGGATCGACTCGCGCAGGAACTCCTTGGCGAGGTGCAGCTCGAAGGCGGCCTTGCCGAAGGTGCCGCCGGCCTCGGCGACGAGGATCTCGCTGATCTCCGCCTCGCGCTCCTCGACCAGCCGCAGCACCTTCTCGAAGACCGAGCGGCGGGCGTAGGCGTTGGTCGCGGCCCACTGCTTCTGGACGCGGGCGGCGGCACGGTAGGCGTCGTCGACCTCTTCGACCGTGGCTATGGTGATCGAGGCCAGCTTCTCGCCGTCGTACGGGTTGAAGTCGATGATGTCCCAGGACCCCGTCCCCGGACGCCACTTACCGTCGATGTACTGCTGAGCCAGGTCCGTGAAGTAGGACGACATGTGATCCCTCAATCCCCTGCTGCGATCGGCTGCGATCGATCGGCATCACGATCTGATCACACGTCATCGTACGGGTGTTTCAAGGGAGTTGGGGAAGTTACCTGAGGTGCCGTAGGGGAATCCCTAGGACAGCTGGATCAGTCCGCGCAGGAGGTCCCGGCTCTCGTCCGGCCCGGGGCTGTCCTGCTGGAGCTCCTTCAGCGCCTGCTCGTACTGGGTGACGTCCTCACGCTTGTCGAGGTAGAGGGCGCTGGTGAGCTGTTCCAGGTAGACGACATCCTGGAGATCGGACTCCGGGAAGCTCAGGATGGTGAAGGCGCCGGACTCACCGGAGTGCCCGCCGAAGCTGAACGGCATGACCTGGAGCCGCACGTTGGGGCGCTCGGAGATCTCGATCAGATGCTGGAGCTGCCCGCGCATCACCTCGCGGTCGCCGTACGGCCGACGCAGGGCCGCCTCGTCGAGGACGATGTGGAAGTCGGGGGCGTTCTCGGCGACGAGGTACTTCTGCCGCTCCAGTCGCAGCGCCACCCGCCGGTCGATGTCGGCCGCGTTCGCACCCTTCATGCCCCGACTGACGACCGCGTGGGCGTACGCCTCGGTCTGGAGCAGGCCGTGCACGAACTGGACCTCGTACGCCCGGATCAGCGCGGCCGCGCCCTCCAGGCCGACATAGGTGGGGAACCAGTTGGGCAGGACGTCCGAGTAACTGTGCCACCAGCCGGCCACGTTGGCCTCTCGGGCGAGTCCGACGAGCGCCTGGCGCTCGGTGTCGTCCGAGATGCCGTACAGCGTCAGCAGGTCCTCCACGTCCCGGGTCTTGAAGCTCACCCGGCCCAGCTCCATCCGGCTGATCTTCGACTCCGACGCCCTGATCGAGTACCCCGCCGCCTCGCGCGTGATGCCACGTGACTCACGCAGTCGCCGTAGTTGCGAGCCGAGCAGCATCCGCCGCACCACCGATCCGGGCTCTCCCGCGCTCACGTTCGCCAGCCTCCCCAGCCGTCCTAGGGGCCGCAGTCTGCCACTAAAACACTTCGAGCAGTACTCGTCCGATTACAGAGATGGAAAGAATCCAAAGGATACGTACAGCGCGATGCGAGGGGCCAGTGAAAGGAATGCAAGGGAAGCGCCCTTGATGGGCGGGAAGTTGGCGGAAAAAATGGCCAAGAAGCGGTACGGGCGGGTCCATTTCGGTCACGTGCACGTGCATCTGCCCTTGCATCCGCAGTGCGCATCGGAAACCATGGTCTCGCGCCACCGCTGCATCGCAACGACCGCGAATCCCGGGAGTGCCTCGCATGGGGACGAATGGATCGACCATGCTCGAGCCGTTACGGCAGGGCCTTCCGCCGCTTGATCCCGCGGCCGTGTCCAACGCCGCCTCGTGCGCTCTGCCCGCCCGCTTCGAAGCGGTGCGCGAGGCACGGCAGTTCACCAGGAGAACCCTCGGCCAGTGGGACGTCGGCGACCGTTTCGACGACATCTGTCTGGTCGTCTCGGAGCTGGTGACCAACGCGCTCAGACACGGGCTGTCGTCCGACGACGTCCCGCACGTCCCGGATCAGCAGCATCCGCCCGTGCGTCTGCACCTGATGCGCTGGACCGAGCGGCTCGTGTGCGCGGTGCGCGACCCCAGTCGCGAGAGTCCGCTGCCGCGCGAGAGTGAGGACTTCTCGGCGGAGTCGGGCCGCGGCCTGTTCCTCGTCGACTCCTTCGCCGACAGCTGGGGCTGGCATCCGCTCTCCGGCAGCCTGGGCGGCAAGGTCGTCTGGACGCTCTTCCGGCTGCACACGCCCGCCGAATGACGAACCGCGGCGTGTTCTGACGCCGCGGTTCTACGCGCGTTGCAAAGTGTTTTCCAGCGATAATTCCGACATTATGATGATGTCGTGCCTGCCTGGGGTCCAGGCCTGGCACTCCGGCCTGGAGTGGAGGCTTCCGGGGACGTCCGGGGAGGTCCAGAGACGTCCGGGGACGTACGGGGACTTCCGGGGAGATCCAGGGACGTCAGCTCGCGATCAGGTGGTCGAACTCGCCGTCCTTGATGCCGAGCAGCATCGCCTCGATCTCCGCGCGGGTGTAGACGAGCGCCGGACCGTCCGGGAAGCGCGAGTTGCGTACGGCCACGTCACCGCCCGGCAGCCGTGCGAACTCGACGCACGAGCCCTGCGAGTTGCTGTGCCGGCTCTTCTGCCAGGCAACCCCGTACAGCTGTGTGGCCGTCATGCCGTTGTGCACGTCGTGCCCCCCGTCAACGTGGTGGTCCACAGGTCGCTCCCTGGTGGTGCACTGGCTCGTGTGGCCATTGGTGCCGTGGTCAACTGTCCCGGATCATAACCCCGTTCATATGCACTCGCATGAGCAGATGCACGTGCACGCGGGGTGCCTGCGTGGTTACAGCTTTGACGTCCGCTTTACCCGGTGACCTGCCCCCGCACGTCCGGCTCACCGGTCGACGTGAGGCGCACAGGGAAGTCGTCCGGACCGAACTACCGGTGCATTAGGAACAGACGCGTGGCGCGGCCTTCCTGTTCCGTCGACTTCCGATCGGATCGACGGCAGGGGGGTGGCTCGCGCCGGTCACGCCGTCCCGGGAGGCGCGGTTCCGCCGGATGCGCGTCATCCGCTCGGCGCGGCAGGGGGTGCCTCCGGATGTGACTGCGCACGGTGTACGCGGGCGGCAATGGGAGGCGGGCGGCGCGGCGGCCGGCCCGCCCCCGGCGTCCCACCCGCTACCGGAAACCGCCGGTACCTGTCCGTCCGGCCACGACCCGACCTGCCCGGCGCCCCCGGCCGGGCACGAGTTCCTCCTCGGCGCCGACGACCGGCCGCGACATACAGCCACCCCCGCGCAGGATGGTGAGGTCGCTTGCGGGGGTGGGCCGAGGCGGCTCGGCGTATGAGGAGCGGGTGGGCCTGTTGGCGGGCCTGTGATGGGTTTTGGTGGCCAGGTGGAGTAGACGGAGGAGGTGGATTCGCCAGTACGGATGGAGGGTTGGCCGTACGAAGGTGGTGGGGGCGTGCGATACGGCCGACGCCGCTTGGGGGCGGGGTGCGGGTGGACGGACAGACGCGTACAGGACAGATACGGGCGGGGCTGGAATTGCGTCGCCCGGGACACTGTTCTGGCGTGCCTGCCCTGCCTGCCCTCCTGGCTTGCCCGGGCCGCTTGCCTCTGCCTGGCTTGCCCTGGGCCGGCTGCCCCGCCTGCTGTCCTGCCCCGGGGCCGGCTTGCTCTGGTGGGTCAGTGGGGGTTGGGGGTGGGCGCGAGGAGGGCCATTTCGCGGGCGTTCCTGATTGCCCGGGCCAGTAGGGGTGGCGGCTCAGCACCCGGCCATCGCCTTCGGCTCGACGGAGTCCCACAGCTCGACGATCGCGAGCTCGACGATCGCAAGACGCGTCGTGCCGTCGTCGGCGGGGCGGCGCAGCTCGGGTACGAGATCCTCGCGCAGGGCGCAGCAGGCGCAGTCGTCGGGATGCCGGTGGCGTCGCTGATGGTCCGTACGCCCGTGCCCGCCACCGCCGTCGCGAGGTCATGGTGGAGGACGATGGAGGACGATGCTGCCCGGGATGTCGGCGAGCAGGTGCGCGACCGTCCTCCGGCGGACGTCGACGTGCAGCCCGCCGACGATCACGACCGACAGGCTCACTCCCCGCCCCGCTTCCCGTAGCGGCGCTGGAAGCGCTCGACCCGGCCGGCCGTGTCCAGGACCCGGGCGGTGCCGGTGCAGAAGGGGTGGCTGACGTCGGAGGTCTCGACGTCGACGACGGGGTGTCACCGTTTCCCGGTGGCCGGTCCACGTGCCTTCGGCGGGCGCGGTCCACGTGCCTCCCGCGGGCGCGGTCCACGGGCCTTCGGCGGATCACAGGTCGTCCCCAGGGTTCTGCCGAGGCTTGCTGGTAGCTTGCTGCGGTCCTTACCGTGCTCATGGCCTCACGGTCCGTCCAGGCGACCGGGCCGGCCGGCTACAGCTTGGGAGCTTGCAGTGACTTCGGCGAACTTCTCGCGGGGCGCGTCCCGTCGGCCGGTGCGGGCCACGGCCACCGCCGTGGCGGCCGCTCTGGCGGGCGTGCTCATGCTGACCGCGTGCAGTGACGACGGAGGGTCCGACAACGGCTCCTCCGCGACACCGACGGCGACGACGACGGCAGACACAGGGGGCGCGAGCGGAGCGACGGACTCCTCGTCCTCCGTCTCCGCCTCCAGTGAACTGGAGGGCAGTTGGCTCGCCACGACGGACGGCAAGGCCGTGGCCCTGATCATCACCGGGAAGCAGGCCGCCCTCTTCGTGACCGGCGGGGCCGTGTGCAGCGGGACCGCCGGCAAGGAGGCGGGCATGCAGATGATCCACCTCAAGTGCACCAGCGGGAAGGGCGACCGGACGACCGGCATGGTCGGGTCCGTCGACGCCAAGTCTCTCGAGGTCACCTGGTCGGGTGCGGTCGGCAAGGAGGCGTTCACCAAGGCGGAGGACGGCCAGTGGCCGTCGGGACTGCCGACGCCCGGCCTCGGGTAGCCGACACCCGACCTCGGACAACCGACGCCCGGCCGTTGGTAGCCGCTGCCCCGTCTCCGGTAGCGAAGGGGTCACGAGGGCGGGGGCGCGCGACAGTTGCCCGCGCGCGTGCGTGATGATCCTTCGAGCACCGTCACGAAACCCGAGGGATCACTCATGCGCGCCGTTCCCATCACCGTCGCCGCTCTCGCCGCGGCCCTGCTCCTCACCGCCTGCGGCGGTGGGGACGACAGCGGCTCCGACAGCGGCGAGAGCAAGGGCGCCGGCACCACCGGCTCCACCGCCCCCGCGGGCACCGCCTGCGCCGCCGCCGACCTCGGTCAGGAAGTCGCCGCCGATGCCGCGCCCTCCGCCGGTGACAGCGGCAACGTCACCGTCACGCTCACCAACAAGGGCGCGGAGTGCACCCTGAAGGGCTTCCCCACCGTCGAACTCACCGCCGACGGCACCTCCGCGACGGTGGGCCAGGACGAGGCCGCCGAGGCGCAGGCGCTCACCCTCCCCGCGCAGGGCACCACCACCTTCACGATCACCTACGTGCGGGGCGAGGAAGGCGGCGACAAGAGCCTCGCCGTCAAGACGGTGAAGTACGGTCTGCCGGGCGCCTCGGCCGACCAGAGCTTCCCCTGGTCGTACGGCGATGTCAGCCTCAAGAGCGAGAAGGTGCCGGACGCGACGGTGAGCGCCTTCCAGCAGGCGGGCGACTGATCCACCGAACGCTCGCATCCACAGCGGATCTGCCGAGTACTGAGCCCGACTGCCTGCCGGGCGCTGACCCACGTCGGGTCTGCCGGGCGCTGACCCACGTCGGGGTGTGCGGCAACCCGGGCATCGCCGCAGCCGGGGGCATTACGGCGGCCGAGTGCATCACGGCAGCCGGGGTCGGGACCGCATCCGGGCCCGGTCCGCCGCCTCGGCGCCCTCGGTCCAGCCCGCCTCGTCGGTGACTCCGCGCAGGCGGGTCGAGACCGTCTCCGGGAACATCCGGTCCGTCGCGGCGGTGACCGCGACCGCACGGGAGGCGAGAACCGGCAGCAGGGCGTCGGTCACCTGGGTCTCGGCGGCGGCCGTGATCTCGCCGAGCCGGGTGCCGATGCGATGGGCGTAGGCGGCCAGGAAGGACTGCCGGAAGGTCTTGGTCCGCCTCCGGCCGCCGGCCCGTTGGGCCGCCTCGGCCTTCGCCATCGCGGACTGTGCCTGCACCAGCAGCGAGGTGTAGAGCAGCTCCACCGCCTCCAGGTCGGCCTCGAAGCCGACGACCGTGGAGAAGGCGAAAGGTTCGTTCCACACCGCTCGGCAGTGGTTGGCCCCGGCGACCGCGTCCAGCAGTATCGCCTTGGCCTGCTCGTACGGCGGCTCGACGCCGATCCGGCAGGCGCCGGGCGCGTCCGGGGCCGGCGCCCGGGCGTCGAGCAGCGCCTCGTCGACGCTGTGCCGGGCCATCAGCTCCTGGGCCTTCGCGCTCAGGGCCTCCGCCTCCTGCGGAAACCCGGTCGCCTCGGCCTTGGCGAGCAGCGCGCGGATGCGGGTGAGCATGCGGGAGTGGCCGCCCGGGCGGGCCTGCCGGTGCGACTCCTCCTCCTGGAGGGGTTCGAGGGCGGGCAGCCGCAGCAGCAGGCGGTAGAGCTCAAGCACCGTGGTGGCGTGCGAGAAACGGTCGGTGGCGGGCGGAGCCAGAGTGTCGCCGGACAGCTCCGCCAGCTGGGCCGCCCAGCGCCGGCCGCGCGCCCGGTCGTCGCGCGCCTGCGCACCGATCAGTGCCGTCACGAGGCCCACATGGACGTCGTCCAGCTCGCGCCGTACGAACCGCACGAGGTCGGCGGGCTGCCAGCCGCGCCGCCAGGCCGCCGCCACGAACTCCGCGCCCCGCCGCGCCAGTTCGGCGTCCGCGGAGGAGTCGGCGGCGAGGAGCGACGCGCCGGTGTCGAGGGCGGAGTCGGCGGAGTCGTAGAGCGCGGCCCGGAAGGCGCGTTCGACGGTGCCGGAAGGGCCGCCGCCAGGGGTCTCGTCGTCGGTGCTGCTGTGGTCGGTGCTGCTCACCGGTCGATCGTGTCACGGCGTACGGCCGCACAGCCCAGGGGAGTGACAACCTCAGGTTGACACCTCGCCACTGTCAACCTAACGTTGACACATGACGACTCCTCGATCCGGCACCACCGCGTCCGTCCGTCTCGACGACCTCATCGACGCCATCAAGAAGGTCCACAACGAGCCGCTCGCCCAGCTCCAGGACGCCGTCATCGCCGCCGACCACCTGGGCGACGTGGCGGACCACCTCATCGGTCACTTCGTCGACCAGGCCCGCCGCTCCGGCGCCTCCTGGACCGACATCGGCCGGAGCATGGGCGTCACCCGGCAGGCCGCCCAGAAGCGGTTCGTCCCGAAGGAATCGGCCGACCTCGACCCGAGTCAGGGCTTCGCCCGCTACACCCCCCGCGCGCGGAGCGTGGTCATGGCCGCCCACAGCGCGTCCAAGACCGCCGGCAACGCCGAGGGGCTGCCCGCGCACCTCGTCCTCGGCCTGCTCGCCGAGCCGGAGGCCCTCGCCGCCAGGGCGATCGCCGAGCAGGGCGTCTCCCTGGACGCGGTCCACGAGGCCGCGACCGCCGTGCTCCCGCCCGCCGTCGAGGACGCGCCCGAACTGGTCCCCTACGGCCCGGACGCGAAGAAGGTCCTGGAGCTCACCTTCCGTGAGGCGCTCCGCCTCGGCCACAACTACATCGGCACCGAGCACATCCTGCTGGCGCTGCTGGAGTTCGAGAACGGCGAGGGCGTCCTCAGCGGCCTCGGGATCGACAAGCCCGGCACCGAGCGGTACGTCGCGAAGATCCTGGCCGCGATCTCCGCGCAGTTGGGGCAGGAGCAGGGGCAGGAACAGGAGTAAAGGCAGGGGCAGGAGTAGGAGCAGCGGCAGGGGCAGGGGCAGGAGTAGGAGTAGCGGCAGGGGCAGGAGCAGGAGCAGCGGGACGACGGCTGAGGACCGTTGTCCGAGCTGCTGCCCGGGGCCGATGCGGGGCTGCTGCCCCGGCCGCCGCTGGGACCGTTGCCGTCGCCGAAGCCACTGCCATGACCGCCACTGGGGCCGGTGCCCGGGCCGCTGCCGTCGCGGAAGCCGCTGCCCGGGCCGTTGTCAGACCCTCCTGCCACACTCGCAGCATGGCCGATCGATGGGCACTCGCTCCGGCCGAGGACGGTGGCGTGGAACTCGCCCCCCTCGGTCCCGGCGGGCTGCCCGCAGGCCCGTTGCGGCGGGAGGCGGACCTGGCGCGGGCCGTGCGCGAGCGGCCCGACGTCACCCGCTGGGTCTGGCGTTCCACGGCCGAGGTGTATCCGCGACTGCTCGCCACGGGGGTGCGAGTGGAGCGGTGCTACGACGTCGAGGACGCCGAGACCCTCCTCCTGGGCCACGAGGGGCGGTCCGGCGAACCCCGCTCGGCGGCCGCCGCCCTGGCCCGGCTGCACGGCGGCCCCGTACCGCCGGACCCACCGCAGCGAGCCGCCGTGCCCGGCGCGCAGTCCTCGCTGTTCGAGGCACAGGAGACCGCCGTCCGGCTGCCGCTCGAAGGCCTCCTCGCCGTCTACGCCGAGCAGCAGCGGCGGCACGAGCGGGCCGAACACCCGGCGCGGATGCGGTTGCTGACGGCGGCCGAGTCGGCGGGCATGCTGGTGGCCGCCGAGATGAACCGGGCCGGGCTGCCGTGGAGCGCGGACGTGCACCGCGCGGTCCTGCACGACCTGCTGGGCGAGCGGTACGCGGGCGGGGGCGAGCCCAGGCGGCTGGCCGAGCTGGCCGACGAGGTGTCGGCCGCGTTCGGGCGGCGGGTCCGCCCCGACCTGCCCGCCGACGTGGTCAAGGCCTTCGCGCAGGCCGGCATCCGGATCAAGTCGACCCGGCGCTGGGAGATCGAGACCCTGGACCACCCTGCCGTGAAGCCGCTGATCGAGTACAAGAAGCTGTACCGGATCTGGGTGGCTCACGGGTGGTCCTGGCTGCAGGACTGGGTACGGGACGGCCGGTTCCGGCCGGAGTTCCTCGCGCACGGCACGGTCACCGGGCGCTGGGTGACCAACGGCGGGGGCGCCCTTCAGATCCCCAAGGTCATCCGGCGGGCCGTGGTCGCCGACCCGGGCTGGCGGCTCGTCGTCGCGGACGCCGACCAGATGGAGCCGCGCGTGCTGGCGGCGATCTCCCGCGACCCCGGTCTGATGGAGGTCGCCGGCCGGGAGACCGACCTCTACCAGTCGGTCTCCGACCGCGCCTTCTCCGGCGACCGTGCCCAGGCGAAGCTCGCCGTCCTCGGCGCGGTCTACGGCCAGACCTCCGGTGACGGACTGAAGAACCTCGCCGCGCTCCGTCGTCGTTTCCCGCGCGCGGTGGCGTACGTCGACGACGCGGCCCGCGCCGGTGAGGAGGGCCGTCTCGTGCGGACCTGGCTCGGCCGGACCTGCCCGCCGGCGACCGGGACGGGGGACGAGGGCACGGAGGAGGCCGGCATCCCCGTCGACTCCGGCGGCGCCGACGACTCCGGTGGCTCTCGCGGCTCCGGTGGCCCCGGCGGCGCTCGCGGTCCTGGCGGAGAGGTCGAGAACTCCGACGACCGGCAATGGGTGCCGGGGTACGCCTCGACCAACGCACGCGCGCGTGGCCGGTTCGCCCGCAACTTCGTCGTCCAGGGCAGCGCCGCCGACTGGGCGCTGCTGCTGCTCGCCGGGCTACGGCGCACCTGTGCGGGGATGGCGGCCGAGCTGGTCTTCTTCCAGCACGACGAGGTGATCGTGCACTGTCCCGAGGAGGAGGCCGAGACGGTCGTCGCCGCGATCCGGGAGGCGTCCGACCTGGCCGGGCGGCTGACGTTCGGGGAGACGCCGGTGCGGTTCCCGTTCACGACGGCGGTGGTGGAGTGCTATGCCGACGCCAAGTGAGCGGGGGGCCGGAGGGGGCGGGGCGGTCAGATGACCGGCGGCCTGCCCAGCCTGGTCAGCCGCCACACCGTCCGCCACTTCATGGGCCGCCGGTGTCCGGCAGGCTTGCGCACGCCCTCCGCGAACCCGCCGAACCAGGCCTTGAGGCCGCCGAGCGAGCGGGTGCGCAGGAGGGTGACCGCGATCCAGACGCCCAGGTGGACGGGGACGAGGAGCAGCGGAAGGTTGCGCCGGACCAGCCAGACCCGGTTACGGGCCGTGACGCGGTGGTATATCGCGTGCCGGGCGGGCGAGGTCTTGGGGTGCTGGAGCAGCAGCTCGGGCGCGTAGAGGATCTTCCAGCCGGCGTCGGTGGCCCGCCAGGCGAGGTCGGTCTCCTCGTGCGCGAAGAAGAACTCGGCGGGCCAGTCGCCGGTCTCGGCGAGCATGGCCATGCTCAGGGCGTGGCCGCCGCCGAGGAAGCCGGTGACGTACCCGCCCCGCATCGGGTCCGATGCGCCGACGCGCGGGACGTGCCGGCGCTGGGTCTCGCCGTGCTCGTCGGCGATGCGGAAGCCGACGATGCCGAGGCACGGATCAGCGGCGTACAGGTCCCGTACGCGGCGCAGTACATCCGCGTCGACGAGGAGCCCGTCGTCGTCCAGCTCGACCACGACGTCCACGTCGCCGTACTCCCTCAGCCGGGCGAGGGCGACATTGCGACCGCCGGGGCAGCCGAGGTTCTCGTCGACGTCGATCGTGGTGACCTCGCCGGGCAGGGAGAGACGGTGCGCGAAGTCGGGAAGCTCGCAGCCGTTGCCGACGATCACGATGCGGGTGGGCGCCACGTCCTGCTTGGCCACCGACTCCAGCAGCGCGTCGACCTCGGCGGGCCGGTTCCCCATGGTCACCACGGCAACGGCGATCCTCGGCTCCACCACAGCCCCCACGTCCACCACGTCCCTCACTCCATCCGGCACTCGACACGGCCGCGTCCCGTCCAGGGCGCGGGCCCGTCGTTCACCTAGATGTTGCCTCAGGTGCGGGCGTTGCTCCGACGCCACCTCATTTTGCTTCGCTTTTATGCCGGTTCTGCGTAAGCATGTTCCGCGGGTCCGGTCGTGACCGAGCGCCGGTTCCACATGAGTCGGTTCAACCGCGGCGGTTTCAGCCGCGCCGGTTCTCCCTGCGGCGGTTCTCCCTGCGGCGGACGAACTTGAGCCCGGACCAGTCCTCCCCCAGTGCCGCGACCTTCACATCCACGACGCCCAGCGGGAGAAAGAGGTCACGGAGGGCGTTCTCGGTGACGTCGCTGACGTGGCCGGCGGCCTTGCGGGGCCAGGCGATCCAGAGCATGGCGTCGTCGGCGAGGTCATGGACGAGGGTCGCGGTCTCGGCGGCGAGCTCGGCGTGGCTGCGGTAGAAGGCCACGGTGACGTCGGCGTCGCGGGGGCCGCCGGGGGCGAGGTGGACGCCCTCGGGGAGTCCGGTCACGTCCCAGCCGGCCGGGGCGTGCCGCAGCCGCACCCGGTGGCCGGGCTTGACGCCGAGCTTCTTGGCGAGGGGGGTGCCGGAGTAGCCGCCGCCGGTCGCGGCCGAGTCGCTCACGGCCTCACGGTAACCTCGGACCGGACCCGTCCCCGGTCGGAATCACCTCACCTGGAGGAAAAGCCGTGCCCTTCCGCTGTGCCGTACTCGACGACTTCCAGAACGTCGCGACGACCCTTGCCGACTGGTCGGCACCGGCACCGGTTCCGGGCGAGGAGGTGGAGATCGTCTCCTTCACCGCAGCCGTCCCGACCAGCCCCGTCGTGCGCTCTGAAGACCAGCTACTTGGCTACTCGGTGGCGAAGAAGAGATCGTCGGCGGTGGTGGCGTGGACCGCGTGCTGCGACCAGGTGGTGAGCTGATCGAGGTCGGTGCAGGATTCGACGCGCTCGCGGACGGCGTCCGGCACAGGGATGCCGCGCCATTCCAGGATGCGGAGGGTCATCTCGGCCCGGTCCGCGACCCGGCCCTCTTCACGGCCTTGTTCGCGCACCTCCCTGTGCGAGGGGGTGTCGCCAGAAGTACTGCATCGCGGTCATGAGGTCCCTCCACACTCGCTGTGCCTGAGAGTCTGTCAGGCACGAGTCGACGAACTGCACGAGCGCTGCGGCGCTGTCGCGGTCGATGGTCCGCAGGGCGGCTGCCAGTGATTCCAGTATGGCGGGGGCCTGCCGCCCCCGGCCGTGTGTCATCGCGGAAAGCACCGCAAGGGGTACGTCCCGCTCGGCCTCCAGCCGGGTGGCGATGACGGAAACGTTGTCCGGGCCGAGAACGAATGGCCGCACGGTCAGCGAAGGCATGCCCCGCACACCGAGGTGGATCGGCTCTGCCGCCCAGCGGGCCGTGGCACTGCTCTGAGTGACGACGATCAGCACCGGTTCACAGCGGTACTTCTCGTACAGGTGGCTGAGGTAGTACGGCCAACTGCCGCGCTTCCTCTCGTCGGGCTTGCCCTGCGACTCCACGACCAAGAGGTAGCCCTCCTCGTCGGTCTCGGCCGCAGCAGCGTGTCCACGCGCCGCTCGACGGGCTCGATCTCGGTGAGGTCGACGTTCATGGCAGCGAAATCGTGAGGCGCCGGGAAGGGCACGGACAACACCTGTTGCACCTCCGCGAGAGCGACACCCCCGCCACGGTCCTCACCACCACCCCCGCCGCCCTCGCCCACCTCCTGTCCGGCATATGCCGGCTCGGTGCCCCCGTTCCGTCAGAGGACGCGGACGTTGGTCGCGTTGTCCCAGAGCATGTCGGCGTTCGGGCCGCCGATGGAACCCCTGCCATTCCCGTTGTAGACGAACACCTGGAAGTCGATGGGCCGCAGGAGGTCGGAGAGTCCGTCGCCGTTCACATCACCCGTCGCGATCACCGGCTCGTCGCTGGGCCAGGCGTAGGGCAGCTTCTTGCGCGCCACGAAGCCGCCCTTGCCGTTGCCCGGGTACAGCCACAGCGCACGTGATCCGTCGCGGGCGACCAGGTCGCCCTTGCCGTCGCCGGTCATGTCGCCCGGTGAGGCCATCTGGTTCAAGGCGTTCCAGCCGCTGCCGGCGATCTTGCGGGCGCCGAAGACGCCGTTGCCCTTGCCCGGATACAGCCACAGCTTTCCGGCGGTGTCGCGGGCCAGCAGATCCCTGCGGCCGTCACCGGTCAGGTCTCCGGCCGCGCTGATCTCGCGCATGGTGTTCCAGCCGCCGCCGACCTTCTTCCGCGTCCCGAAGGTGCCATCGCCCCGGCCCGGGTAGAACCACAGCACCCCGGCCCTGTCACGGGCGTACAGGTCCTCCTTGGCGTCCCCGTTGTAGTCACCGTGCCGGACCAGTTGCGTCATGGCGTTCCAGCCACTCCCGACGAGCTTCCCCTTGGTGCTCCCGTCGGCGTTGCCGATGCCCGAGAGGAACCACAGCCGGCCGTCAGCCGCGCGCTCCAGGAGATCGGGACGCCCGTCGTTGTTCAGGTCCCCGAACTGGGCCACGTCGGGCAGTCCCTCCGGTCGCTTCTCCTCCGGCTGGCGGTACCAGTCCATCCAGGGGACGCCCTGGACGACCTCGTACTCGGTGGTGGCGACCCGGATCGAGCTGATCTTGTTGTCGAACGCGCCGCCGAACGCACCGCCGGTGAGCTCGATGGCCCCGTTGTGCGGGCTGATGAGCAGCGTGTCACTGCCCGTGTACTTGGCGCCGGTGTACGCGACTGCCCACTTCCCGCTGTTGTTGACCAACGACGAGGTCTTGTTGTCGAAACCGCTCAGGGCTGCCTGGCTCGACGAGACGATCTTCATCTCGCCCTTGTACTGGCCGTACTGGAAGAGGCACAGCTTCCCCGAAGGGCAGCGGGCCGAGTTGTCCGTGGCCGCCGCCTGCGGGGCCGTGCTGACCAACGTGGCCATGGACGCGGCGACGGCCACCGCGACGCCGAGGGTTCGGCGGGCGGCGGCACGTCCCGGCGAGGAGAGTTCGCCAGGGGCGCGGCGGCCCAGGAAGATGCGAAGCATGGTCGGTCTCCGTTCGGTCCGGAAGATCGGGCCCGGAGGTTCGGGACCTGATCCGTCGGGAGGAAGGTGGGATGCGGCCCGTGGGCGGCAGCGGTACCGAGAGCGGCAGCGGCAGCGCTCCGAGGGCCGCTCAGAAGAGCAGGACGCCTGACGTGCCGGGCGGAAGAACGGAACGCCTGACGTGCGGGGCAGCGGGTCAGAAGACCAGGACGCCCGACTGCAGGCTGCCGAAGACGCTCGCGGCTTTGAGGCCACCGCCCGCCGCGCCGGTTCCGGGGTAGACGCGCAGCGAGGCCTCGCGCGGGTCGTGTGCGATCAGGTCCGGCCGTCCGTCACCGGTGATGTCGCCCAGGCCGACAAGCTCGGTGAACCTGTTCCAGCCGGCTCCGATGAGTTTGCGGGTGCCGAAGCCGCCCTTGCCGTTGCCGGGGTAGAACCACAGCTTCCCGGCGGTGTCGCGGGCCACGAGGTCGGCTCGCCTGTCGGAGTTCATGTCGCCCGCGCCGACAAGCTCGTTCATGGCCTTCCAGCCGCCGCCGACCTTCTTCCGTGTCCCGAAGGAACCCTTGCCGTCTCCCGGATACGTCCACAGGGTGCCCGCACGGTCGGCGGCGAGCAGATCGGCCCTGCCGTCACCCGTCAGATCACCGGCGGCCGCGACGTCGCGCATGGCGTTCCACCCGCCGCCGACCCGCACGCGCGTACCGGAGGTCCCGTCGCCCCGGCCCGGGTAGAACCACAACACCCCGGCCTTGTCACGGGCGTACAGGTCCTCCTTGGCGTCCCCGTTGTAGTCACCGTGGCGGAGCAACTGCGTCATGACGTTCCAGCCGCTCCCCACGAGCCGGGTCCTGCCCGCGCTGCCGGACGCGTGGGACGTCCACAGCTGCCCGTACTTGTTCCGGGACAGGAAGTCGGCGTACCCGTCGCCGTTCACATCGCCGAAGGCCCCGTGCTCGGGAAGCGCGGCAGGCCTGGGCTTGGGCTCGCTGTCCCACTGGTAGACCGGGTACCGGCTCTCACCCGCGCAGAACCGGTCCGCTTCGGGCCCCAGGTCGAGCGAGCTGACCGTGTTGTCGAACTCGGGCGTCGCGCTCTCGTCGAAAGAGCCCTGCCCCGGGTAGGAGTGGGTGCCGCCCTCCCGCGGGTCGAGCCCCGCAGCGATGGTGAAGCACACCGGCCAGTCCGTGTAGTTCGCGTAGGAGCTGATGCGGTTGTCCCACGCGCCGAGGTTCAGCATGCTGCCCTTGACGACCAGCATCTGCCCCTTGCCCAGCGGATCGCTGAAGACACAGAGGCTGCCCCACGGGCAACGGTCGTAGCCGCTCGCGGCCTGGGCGGGCACGGTGACGGCGGTCGCGATGATTCCGGCTGCGACACCGGCCGTCAGGGCGCCACGAAGGACATGCGGAAAAGTCGGACGCACTCAGTTTCCCCCGGGGTGCGCTGTGCCCGGGGCGCACATGCCTCGGACGTGTGAATGTTGTGTGCATGATAGACGCATCGTGACCCTCGAACGCGCGCATAGAGCCGTCAACGGCCCTGCAGGTCCGGGCCGTTGAGGGGCCAAGGGCCTGGTGTGTATTTTGACCTTCGCTGTGTACGTTCTGTGCCGGGGGGAGCGAACATCACCGCCGCATGTCTGCCGCCGACGTCCTGACATCGTCCGGCCGCAGACCGCTCGGGCGCGGGTGGTCGCAGATCGCGCGGCGCCCGAGGGCGGCGCGCGGCTGCCCCGACCGGACTGATCCCGATGCCCTCTTCTCGCCCTGGAGGCCGTGTGGCCCGCCGTACCCCCGCCCGTCTCGTCGTCGCCGCGCTCGCGGTCCTCGCCGTGACCACCGGCCCCCTCCCGGTCGCCGCCCCGGCCGCCGCGGACGGGAACACCGGCACCCCGCTCGCGGCGGAGAAGGTCTTCCAGTCGGACCGCTACGTCCCGCGCCGGGACCTCACCCACTCCGCCGGTCCGAGCGGATATCTGCATGCCCAGGAAGGCCGTTCCGGCTTGCTGTGGACGTCGTACGCCACCGGTACGACGACCGAACTGGGCGCCCTGTCGCAGGCCGCGATCCCCGGCTCCCTCGGATCGTCGTCCGACATCGTGACCGAGGTCGTCTCGCGCACCGAGAAGGTCGTCCTCAGGGACATGGCCGCCGGCACCACCACGGACGTCACCATCACGCACGGCGCGTACTGGGCCACCTACGGCGCCCATGTGCTGACCCAGGCGCGGGACGCCGACGGAAACCGGGTGCTGTGGCTGTACGGCGGCGACGCACCGGCCGGCGGCACCCTCGTCGACGGCTGGCCGACCGGCGTCACCGCCAACTTCAACGTCCTGGCCGGCGACAGCGGCACGGCCGTCGTCAGTTACGCCCTCGGCAGCACGCGCCACCTGGCACTGGTCGACCTGGCCGCGGCGAAGGTCACCGCCGACGTGACGGTGGCCGCCGCGCCGACCGCCGTCGCCCTGAGCGCCGACCGGCTGGTCTGGTACGCGTACGGCGCGACGGCACACGTCCTGGACCGTGCCGACCTGTCCGCCGCCGAGACGACGGTGACGCTGCCCGGCACCGAGGGCACCCCGCAGCTGGGCATCGCCGGCCGCTGGCTGGTGGTCGCCCGTTCCGTGCCGTCGCAGCCCGGCAACCTCGTCGACAAGTCCGGCGAGCCGCTGAGCGCCGTCCCCCTCTCGGGCGGCGACCCGGTCACCCTGCTCCGGCACGCGAACACCTCGCTCACGCCGACCCCGGACGGCGGCCTGCTGACCGTGGGAGGCGCGGACTCCGCGCACTGGGCGGTGCGCAGGGTCACCGACACGGGCGCGGGGACGCCGACCCTGACGGAGGTGACCGCCGTGCCGCCGGCCGCCGCCTGGATCGACCACCTCTCCCTGCAGAACGGCACCCTGGCCACCGACGAGAGGGACAGCAGCTTCCTGAACGCCTACTACACCCGCCCGGTCTCCGCCGACGGAACACCGGGCACGCCGGTCCGGCGGACCTGGAAGCACCAGCAGTCCGGCCCGTACGCCACCGGTGACGGCCGCGCGGTGGAATTCGTCGCCGGCGGCGACCCCGACGGCGGTTCGTCCGTGGGTTCCATCGACCGCTCCGACACGTCGGGCTTCTTCTACCTTCCCTCAACCTCCGGCAGCGTCCTGGACATCAGCGGCCGCTACGCGGTCGTCAACGGCTCCTCCCCCGCCAGGCAGTACGTGGGCGACCTCGGCGCCTACACCGACCTTCAGCCCGTTCTCACGCGTTCCGTCACGGCCGCCTCGGTGTGGGGAACCGAGCTGTGGACGCCGGGCGCCACCACCGGCACGGTCACCGCCAAGGACCTGAAGACCGGCAGGGCGACCGCCACCGTGAGCACCGGCGCCCCCTGCGTCCCCACGGAACTGCAGGTCGTGGGCCGCTGGATCTACTGGTCCTGCGGCACCACGGCCGCGGCGGGCGTCTGGGACCGTACGGCGAAGAAGAACATCCCCGTCCCGTCCGGCGAGGCGCTGCTCGGCGACGGCTACCTCGTACGCCACGACACCTCGGCCGGAGCGCTCCTGCTCACCGCCTTCGCCGACGGCACGGCGGCCACCCGGAAGATCGGCGACCTCGCGGCGGGCGACGCCGGCCAGCGCGGGGTGACCTGGACGGTGGACAAGTTCGGCGGGCCCGCGGCCTACGTCGACGCCGCCCGCCGCATCCACCTGGTGCCCAGCGGGGCCGCCACCCAGCCGCTCGGCGTCATCGAGTCCGAGACGACCGACAACGCCGCGGAGAGCGGTGCGGCCACCGCCCCGTGGTGGCAGTGGCGCGGGCTGCTCTCCAAGCCCGCCGCCTCCTGGACGGCCACGCTCACCAGCAAGGCCTCGGGCCAGGTGGTCCGTACGTACACCGGCGGCGAGGTGGACGGCACGCTCGCCGTGCGATGGAACGTACGCGACACGGCGGGCGCGCTCGTGCCCAACGGCACCTACACCTTCAAGCTCACCGCCCCGCCCGCCGACGGCTCCGGTCCGCCGCTGACCGTGTCCCGCACGATGACCGTGTCCACCGGGTCCGCCGTGCGCCACGACTTCACCAGCAGCGGCTCCAAGGCACCCGACGGCATCGGCGACGCCCTGACCCTCTCCCCGTCCGGGGTGGTCGGATACCGGCCCGGCAACGGGGCGGGCGGCTTCAACGCGGCGATATCCGCCTCGGGTTGGCCGTCCACGGTGACCCTCGTCCCCTTCGGCGACCTGAACGGCGACCGCAGGGGCGACATCCTCGTCCGGTTCGGCACCGGCGAGCTGCGCGTGTACGGGACCCAGCGCGGCCAGGCCTTCACCCCCGGCACCCCGCACACCTCCCTGGGCACCGGCTGGAACCAGTACAACGTACTGACCTCGCCCGGCGACCTCAACGGCGACGGCCTGGCGGACCTGATCGCCCGCAAGTCGTCGAGCGGTGAAGTGTTCCTCTACAAGGGCACGAGCACGGGGAAGTTGTCGGCGCGCGTCCGCATCGCGGCGAACTGGTCGGCATACAAGAAGATCGTGAGCGTCGGCGACTTCGACGGCGACGGCCGAGGCGACCTCCTCGCCCAGGACAGTGCCAACACCCTGTGGCGCTACTCCGGCAACGGCGCCGGCGGCTTCACCCCCCGGGTGAAGGTGACCGCCGGCTGGGGAGCGTCGTACAACGTCGTGGCCGGCGTCGGCGACATCACCGGCGACGGCAGGGCCGACATCATCGCCCGTGACACCTCGGGCAACGTCTGGCGCTACGCCGGCGACGGGAAGGGTTCGTTCGGCGCCCGCGTGAAGATCGCCACCGGGTGGGGGGCGTACAAGGGCGTCTTCTGACGGCACCGCGGCACGACGAAGCTCCGGACGACGTCGGCGACTTGACCGGTCACCGGCGTCCGGAGCTTCGATGCGCTCGTCACGCTGCCGCACGGCGGCGGACGGTGTCGCCGGAGACCGACGGCGAAGCGCGCTTCGCCGTCCTGCGGGTACCGGGCCGGCCCCTCGCGGTCGCGGCCACGGCCCCTCGCGGTCGCGCCGGGCCGGGGCCGCGCCGGGCGGCGCCTCACACCCGCCCGGCGGGCACTCCGGATCTGCGGGTGGTCAGGGGCGGCCCAGCGCGCGGTACTCCCAGCCCGCGCTGCGCCACTGTGCGGGGTCGAGGGCGTGCCGTCCGTCGACGATCCGGCGCTGGGCCACCACCGCGCCCATCGCCTGCGGGTCGATCTCCCGGAACTCGGCCCACTCGGTGAGCAGCACCACGACATCCGCCCCGGTGGCCGCGGCGAGCACGTCCGTGCCGTAGGTCAGCTCCGGGTAGGCGCGCCGGGCGTTCTCGGTGGCCGCCGGATCGATGACGGTCACCTGCGCGCCGGCCTGGTGCAGGGTTCTGGCCACGTCCAGCGCCGGAGCGTCACGGATGTCGTCGGAGTTGGGCTTGAAGGCCGCGCCCAGCGCGGTCACCCGGATGCCGGCCAGCTCGCCGCCGGCCAGCTCGCGGACCAGGTCCACGGTGCGGGCCCGGCGCCGCTGGTTGATGGCGTCGACCTCGCGCAGGAAGGAGACGGCCTGGCCGACGCCCAGTTCCTCGGCGCGGTGGCTGAACGCCCTGATGTCCTTGGGCAGGCAGCCGCCGCCGAAGCCGAGGCCGGGCTTGAGGAAACGGCCGCCGATCCGGTCGTCGTAGGCCAGCGCCTCGGCGAGGCCCGTGACGTCGGCGCCGGTCGCCTCGCAGACCTCCGCCATGGCGTTGATGTAGGAGATCTTGGTGGCGAGGAAGGAGTTGGCGGCGACCTTGACCAGTTCGGCGGTGGGCAGGTCGGTGACGACCACCGGGGTGCCCTGGGCGATCACCGGGGCGAAGGCGGCGCGCAGCTGCTCCTCGGCCCACTCCGAGGTCGTACCGAAGACCAGCCGGTCGGGCCGCAGGGTGTCGTCCACGGCGTAGCCCTCGCGCAGGAACTCCGGGTTCCAGGCGAGTTCGACGTCCGTCCCGGCCGGTGCCGTCCGCTGGACGAGATCGGTCAGCCGGGCGGCGGTGCCCACCGGGACGGTGGACTTGCCCACCACGAGGGTGCGCCGGCGCAGGTGCTGGGCGAGTTCGCCGACCGCGCTGTCGACGTAGCGCATGTCCGCCGCGTGCGAGCCCGGCTGCTGGGGGGTGCCCACGCAGATGAAGTGGACGTCGCCGAACTCCCCGGCCTCGGCGAAGCTCGTGGTGAAGCGCAGCCGGCCGGTGTCGAGGGCCTTCGCGAGCAGCTCCGGGAGGCCGGGCTCGAAGAAGGGCACCTCGCCCGAGTTGAGCCGCTCGATCTTGTCCGGGTCGACGTCCACGCCGAGGACGTCGAAGCCCAGGACGGCCATGCAGATGGCGTGCGTGGCGCCGAGGTAGCCGGTGCCTATGACGGTGAGGCGGGGAGCGTCTGTCGTGGTGCCGTCGCTGTGCGCGTCGTCTCTGTGCGCGTCGTCTCTGGGCGCGTCGTCCGAAGAGGTCACGGTGGTCTCCAGGGGTGTGTCCGGGCGTGTTCGCCCGCCGCACGGGCCGGTGGCGGCCTGCGGAAGCGGGGAACCGGGGTAACGGGGGAAGCGGAAGGCGGGGAAACGGGAACTGTCAGGAGGTGCAGGCGGTGTTGGCGAGGCCGTCGGCCGCGTCGTTCGCCTTGTTGTCGCAGGTGACTTTGTTGCCGTCGGACGTGAGGTGGAAGCCGTAGCCGGGCCCGTCCACGTTCGCGGTGTTGCCCCGGAAGGTGTTGCCGGTGCCCCAGCCGTTGACGATCTGGTGGGTCTGGAAGCCGTCCTGCGGTGAGTGGCTTCCGGTGTTGCCCTGCAACAGCCAGCCGTTGCCCTTCACATCGACCCAGGAGTCGTTGTTGTGGGAGCCGCTCAGTTTCGATCCGTCGAAGGTGTTGTCCATGACCTTGCCGTCGCTGGTGCCCTCCTTGATGTCGATGGACTCGGCGGTGGTGTCGCTGATGTGGTTGCCGAGCACGACGTTGCGGTCGCTGGTGTCCGTCTTGCAGTTGCTCACGGTGCACCAGTTGGACTTGGCGGTGCCGATGTAGATGCCCTCGCCGTACTTCTCGCGGCGCAGCCCGGTGGTGCGGACGGTGTTGCCCCGGACCATGTTGTCCGAGCTGAAGTCGCGCAGGTGGATGGCCTCGTCACCGATCTGTTCGACGGTGAGCCCCTGGATGACGGTGCCCACCACGCCGTCCGCCATCACGCCCTTCTGCGCGTCACGGACCGTGAAGCCGACCAGCCGCCAGTAGGCGACGTGGTTGAGGTGGAAGGCGTAGCCGTCGTCGGTGCCGCCGCCGTCGATGACCGCCCCGGAACCGCCGCACAGGAAGATCGGCTTGGCTTCCGTGCCGGAGGCCTCCGCGGTGAAGTTGCCGACGTAGGTGCCGTTCGCCAGGGAGATGCTGTCGCCGGGCTGCGCCTGGGCGAGGGCCTGTTCGAGCGTGGCGGCGTTGCTCACCTTGATGGCGGACGCCGGGCAGGTGACCGCCGAGTCGGGTACCGAGCCGCTGGTGGCCTGCGAGGCCGGGGCCGTGGCGGTGCCCGACCGGGACGGCAGGACCGACGGGTCGGCCTCGCCCGCGGGCACCTCGGTCGCCGAGGCCCTGGGCCCGGCGGTGACCGCCCCGGCCGTCACCCCCGGTTCCCCTCCGCTGCCACCCGCCACGGCCACGACGAGTGCGGCCAGGGCGAGCAGGAACGCGCCCGCGGCCAGCCAGACGGCCGGCTGCCGGAATCGGCTGCCCCCGGGGGTGGGCGGTGGGGTCGACGGCATGGTCGGTGTGGAAGACATGGGCGGCAACTCCGGTCCGTCCGGTCGGGCAGTCGGCTGAGGCTGTGCGGGGCGGGCTGTTCGGGGCGGGTTGTGCGGGCGGGCTGTGCGGGCCGCCCGCGAGGGGCAGGGGTCAGCGGGGCGGGGGGCCGGCCGGGGCGGACTGCGGGGTCAGGGCGCGCAGGGTGGTGGTCTCCGCGTCGTCCTTCGTGAACCAGCCGAGCTGAGGTGTCTGACGGACGGGAACCTCCTTGACGGCGCCGGCCAGCGGCCGCTTGTCCTCGTACGGGTGGCTGCCCGGCATTCCGCGTCCGGCGCGACGGCGCCCGCGGCGGCTCTGGCTCCGGCCCAGCACCGCCGAGAACAGGATGAGCAGCAGCATGCCCGCCCAGAGCAGGGTCATGGGACTGGCGTAGTGCCGGAACTTGATCCAGAAGGAGCTGGTGTCGTGCCAGGCGAACGTCTGGTTCTGCTTGACGGTGATACCGCCGTGCGCGCGGGTGGTGTCCACGGCGCTCGGGCCGACCCCCGAGATGACGTTGTACGAGATGAGGGACTGGTCGACCGTCCCGACGAGACTGATCCCGTGGTTGGTGCCGTCCTGGATGGTGTTGCCGCGTACCTCGCCGACCGAGTCCCGTATGTAGATGCCGGTGTCGGTGCTTTCGACGATGTTGCCGGTGATCGTCGCGGCGGTCACACCGTCGCGCACCGAGATGCCCTGTCTCGACTGGCCGCTGAGATGGTTTCCGGTGATGGCCACCTTGGTGGCGTCCTTGCGGGCCACGATGCCCATGTCACCGCCCACTACACGGTTGTTCTGCACGCCCACGTCCGTGCCGCCGAAGATCTCGATGCCGTAGTGGCCGTTGTCCTCGGCGGTGCTGTCGGACACGGAGTTGGAGCCGTAGCTGCTGATGGACTCACCCGAGGCCGAGGGGCCACTGGCGAGCGGCCGGCCGCTGAGCGTGAAGCCGTTGCCGCCGTTGCCCGTGGCCGTGGAGCCACTGATCCGGACCTGCTCGGTGGCGCGGGCCAGCACGAACCCGTCACCGCCGTTGTCCTTGGACACGGTCCGCTCGACCACCGCGTTGGTGACGAACCGGTGCAGGACCACGCCGTGCTCCAGGCTCTTCTGCACGGTGCTGTCGCTGATGCTGACCCCGTTGGCCCCGGAGATGAACATGCCGTACGCGTTGCCGGTGAGGGTGGAGTGCCCGATCTCGGCCGAGACGTAGGACAGGCTGGGTACGGAGAACCGGGTGTCCGGCGTGGCCAGCGATCCGGAGGGCTGGGCCACCACGTCACCGCTGCTCGCGTCGGAGTCCGAGGACGCCTTCGAGTCCTTGATGTTGCCGGTGTCGGGGCGGTCGGTCCCGGTGAGGCTCAGGCCGCCGGTACGGCCGCTCCAGAAACCGAGATCGCTGATCTTGGCGTACGTCATGGAGAACTGGCCGCCGATGGCGCGGATGTAGGCACGGCCGTCCCGTACGTCCGTGTCCGGCTTCTTCTTCTTGACGTCCCAGGCGGTGATCCGCATGGGCGCCTGCGGGGTGCCCTCCAGGGTGAGCCGGCCGCCGAACGACACGATGCTGACGAAGCCCTTGTTGCTGCTGGCCATCCGCAGCGTCAGCCCGCCGGGGTTGGACAGCTTCAGCTTGGCCCCGGCGTTGAGGTAGAGGTTCTCCGTCAGCAGATAGGAACCGTCCTGCTCGCGGACGAAGGTCTGCGGGGCCAGTTCGAGGAGGTCCGAGACGGTGTAGGCGTTGCTGCGCTGGGTCAGGACCAGGGTGTAGCCGCTGCCGGTGTCCAGCCGGTACGGCGCCTTCCACTGGCCGCCCTTGAGGGGGGCGACGGCGGCCACCGCGCGGACCTGGTCGAGGCGGTGGTCCTCCGCGGCCACGAGCGCGGTCTCGTTCTCCGCGTCCGTGGCGTTGACCTGCGGCTTGTCGTCTGCGTCGGCGGCCGGGGCGCCGGAGGCGGAAGCGAGGAGCGCACCGGCGGCGAGGGCCAGTACGACCGCTCCGCGCAGGCCGGCCAGAAGGTGATGACGTGTCATGACTGCACCTCTGCCAACGAGGCCGCGGCGGTGCGCGTCGGGGCGCCGAGCGACGCCGAGTCCTGCCCCTCGCCACCGACGCTGTCGCTGGTGCGGGTCAGCCAGCCCTGCTTGTTCATGGTGACGAAGGCGAACAGCTTGATCGGCAACGAGATCATGATGACGACGAGGGCCAGCACCGGCAGCAGCAGCACCTCCTGCGGATGTCTGCGCAGATGGGAGTACCCACGGATACCGCGTCCGACGAGCAGCCAGATCAGCACGAGGACGATGCCCCGGCCGGTCATCTCCAGGCGGCTGAAGAGCAGATACCCGAGCGCCATGCCCATCGTCACCGGGGTCAGCAGGATCTGCAGTACGGTGATCTTGGTGACCAGCGGGACCCGCCAGAGCCAGCCCTTGTAGACAGCGGTCAGATAGCAGCGGTAGGAGTTCCGGCTCCAGCGCACCCGTTGCTTGACGAACGCGCGGAACGAGGAAGGGAACATCGACATCGCCCGCGCGGAGGACTGGTGCACGGTCTTGTATCCGGACGCCAGCACCAGCCAGGTCAGCCGTCCGTCGTCGCCGGCGACGCAACGCCGGCCCAGGAAGAACTCGTCTTCCAGGTTCTCCAGGACGGGCTCGATCGCGGCCCGCCGATAGGCCGCCGTACGGCCGGACAGACAGGCCACGGCACCCGCGCGGCCCATGGCCGGGACGTAGTCGTAGTAGCGGAGGTTGACCAGCCAGTCGGCGACGCGCCGCCAGATGCTGGTCGTGCGCTGGTAGACGTTCTGCTGGGTGCCGACGCCGCCGACCGTGGGATCGACGAACGGCATCTGGACCGCGGCCAGCAGGCCCGGCTCCCAGCGGGTGTCGGAGTCCACCAGCACCACGAGTTCGCTCGTCGCGGCGCGGATGCCCACACCCAGCGCCGACCGCTTGCCGCGGTGCTCGAACGCCAGCACCCGCACCCGCGGATCCTGCACCTCCGCCAGCCTGCGCAGGACCTCGGTGTCGTCCACGTCCGGGACGATGATGATCTCGGTGGGATCCTGGGCGAGCCAGGTGTCCAGGCAGTCCACCAGGATGTCCGCGTCCTCGCGGTACGCCGGGACCACCACGGACACCGTGGTCCGGTAGTTGTTCACCACGGGCTTGGCGAACCGGGAGAGCACTGCCCGATAGAGCCACAGCCCCCAGACGAAGACGCCGGCGATGCCCAGCGGCATCACCTCGCGCCATGACGTCTCGGCGGTCACCGTGACTATCCATGACCAGAAATCGTCGAAGAAGCTCGACACGAACCCAGACCCCCCAGCCGGAGCGGTGCCCAAACACATGGGCGAAATGTGCGATGTTCGCGGTCTACACGGCGAAATCTAGGGCCGAAACGATCCCTCTCGGCACACGGGCAACGCAAAGTTCACCTGCCACATCCACAAAACGTTCACAAGAGGAGCGCCCCTCCAGCGAACGACCGGCCGCCGCACCATACACATCAAGTGCTCGCCAGACCACCTGATGGTCCGTCACCTTCAGTGCCTCGCAGGGAACTTGCACCCACACCCAACGGGCGCCACCCCCCTCCCCAACCCCTCCCGACCGAGCCCCTCACGCCCTTCGCGCCCTTCACGAAAGCAAAGTGGTTGTGATGTACATCACAGGCCAGAAATTGGCGTTGGCGAACACATGAAACCCACAGCTCACCGAACCGCCACCTCACCCGCAACTCCCGGTAAGCCGAAAACCGAAAGCTGAGGACCCGAAAGCGGAATCCCGAGAGTCGACGCCCGAGACTCGGGGCCCGAAAGCCGAAGCCCGAAACCCCGGTTGCCGGGAGTACTCGCCGGCCGCGAACGACGGCAAGGCCACCTACGAGACCGGCACCTACCAGGGGGCACCCAGCGGCTGGCCACCTCCCGGGTGGACCGCCAGGACATCACAGGCGTCGACCAGTCCAACACCTACTCCCACGACGAGGCGGGCAACGCCCTGTCCGTCCCGGACACCTCCCGCTCCGGCACCGACAACCAGTGCTTCGGCTGGGTGACGGTGTTGGCGGCCAGACCGCCCGCCTGGGGATAGCCCCGTTCCCTGCACGGTGCCTCCTTCACCACCCTGCGTACCGAACTCGCCGCGGGCGACCTGCGCCCCCTCTTTCTGGCCTGGCTCTCCGCGCTCACCCGCTGGGAGCTCGAGGAGGACGTCTACGAGGACACGTACACCCACGCCGTCGAGCCGCCCGTACCCGCCGGCCTTGCCCAACTCAGCGGCCCACAGCAAGCCTTGGCGGACTTCTTTCACGTCGACCCGCATCTGCTCACGGCGGCTGCCCGCGCCGGCGGTGCCACCCCTTCCCAGGCAATCGATAAGGACGCACTCGCCGCTGGATCCGCGCGCTGCCGCAACGTGACAAGGACGTCCTCTCCGGTGGCCGTACGTCGACCTGGAGGCGGACGGGCGCCCCCCTCGACCCGCGCGCCGACTACGAGGAGTTCAAGGAGCTGCTCGCCGAGGCCGGGATCGATGACCGCCGCCTGTACGACGGGAGCCGCCACACGGCCGGCACGATCCTGAACGAGCTGGGCGTCGACATGCCCACGATCACGGAGATCCTGCGGCACACACAGATCAGCCAAACGAGGCAGTACGTGAAGGGCAGATCACATCTGTCGAAGGGCGCGATGCGGCGTATGGGCGAGTTCTTCGTGCCTACTCCCCCGGCGCCCGATCCGGGCCCCGCTGAGACCAGAACTGAGACCGTCGACAGCCGCGCGGCCCCGCGCTCAGCGCCGCATCCGCATCCGCATCCGCATCCGCATCCGACAAAAGCAAAAGCCCCAGGTCACGGCGAGTGAGTCCTGAGGCTTTCACAGAGCCGCCTTCGGGATTCGAACCCGAGACCTACGCATTACGAGTGCGTTGCTCTGGCCATCTGAGCTAAGGCGGCGCGCTGTCCGCACCATGGTGTGGTCAGCAACGTCGGTAAGTCTACACAGTTTCCGGGGGTGCTCCGAACAGGCCCAGGATGCCCCGTTTCCGGGCTGGCACCGGCTGCTACTTGCAGCGCTTTCCCTCCGCCGGAGGGGTCCCGTGGAGCAGATATGTGTCGATCGCGGAGTCGATACAGGCGCTGCCGCGGCCGTAGGCGGTGTGGCCGTCGCCCTCGTAGGTGAGGAGGCGGCCCGAGGTGAGCTGCTGGGCGAGGGACCGGGCCCAGCGGTAGGGCGTCGCCGGGTCGCGGGTGGTGCCGACGACGACGATCGGGGCGGCGCCCTTCGCCTCGATACGGTGCGGCTCACCCGTGGGCCTCACCGGCCAGTACGCGCAGTTCAAGGAGGCCCAGGCGAGGCCCTCGCCGAAGACCGGGGACGCCTTCTCGAAGGACGGGAGCGCCTTTTTCACCTGGCCGGAGGTGGAGAAGGCCGAGGGGAGGTCGAGACAGTTCACTGCCGCGTTGGCGGCCATCAGGTTGGCATAGCGGCCGTCGGGGTCCCGCTCGTAGTAGCCGTCGGAGAGGGCGAGCAGGCCCGCGCCGTCCTTCTCCTTGATCGCCGAGGTCAGCGCCTGGCGCAACTGTTCCCATGTGCTCTCGTCGTACATCGCCGCGATCACGCCGGTGGTGGCCAGTGCCTCGCCGAGCTTGCGGCCGTCCGGGTCGCCGGTGGGGATCGGGTGCGCGTCGAGTCGGCGGAAGAAGGCCTTGAGGTTCTCACCGACCTTGGCGGGAGCCGTGCCCTTCCGGCCGAGCGGGCAGTCGGACCGCCGGACGCAGTCCTTCGCGAAGGACTGGAACGCCGTCTCGAACCCCGCCGTCTGGTCCAGGTTCAGCCGACGGGCGGGCAGCGACGGGTCCATCGCGCCGTCCAGGACGAGCCGGCCCACCCGGTCGGGGAACAGCCCCGCGTACGTCGCCCCGAGGAACGTCCCGTACGACGCCCCCACGTACGTCAGCTTCCCGTCGCCCAGCACCGCACGCAGTATGTCCATGTCACGGGCCGCCTCCACGGTGGAGACGTGCCGCAGCAGCTTCGGCGAGTGCGCGCCGCAGCCCTCCGCGAACTCCTTGTACGCATCGACGAGTTCGACTGTCTCGCGCTGGTCGTCGGGGGTGGTGTCCGTCTGCGTGTACGTGTCCATGCGGCGCCCGTCGAGGCACTTCACGGGCTCGCTGCGGGCCACGCCTCGCGGGTCGACGGCGACCATGTCGTATCGGGCCCGCACCTCGGCGGGGTAACCGATCCCCGCGTACTGCTGGAGGTAGCCGACCGCCGAGCCGCCCGGCCCGCCCGGGTTCACCAGCAGTGAGCCGAGCCGCCTGCCCGGGCCCGTCGCCTTCTTGCGGGACACCGCGAGCCGGACGTCACCCGCTCCGGGCTGGGCGTAGTCGAGCGGTGCCTTCATGGTGGCGCACTCGAAGCCGGGTACACCGCAGCCGCGCCAGCTCAGCTTCTGCCCGTAGTACGGCGCGAGCGCCGACGGCGTGGCCTGCGGCAGCGCGACGAGCGCCGCCACCGCCGTGGAACCGGCGGAACTCGTCGGCCCCGCGGCGGAACAGCCGGAGACGAGCAGCGCGGCGAGCGAGAGGAGGGTGACGCCGGTGCGGGACCTGCGAGGAGAGCGCCTGATGTACATCCAGCGAGCGTAACTCTGAGCAATGGCACGAACGCCGTACGTACGCGAACGGACACGGACGAGTGACACCGTCAACCCGAGACCGACGTCGGCTCAACCCACTCGTCGCCACCCACGCCGGGCGCGCCTGACAGGGGTGCGCTTGACAGGTCAGCCCGCTCGTCGTCCGCCTCTCCCCCACCCACGGGCGCGGGTGGTGTGTCAACCCGCTCTCAGTGCCATCGTCATCGCTTCGACCGCCAGCAGCGGAGCCACGTTGCGGTCGAGGGCCTGTCTGCACCCGGCGATGGCATCGATACGGCGGAGGGTGGACTCCGGCCCGCTGCTACGGGCGAGCCGCTCCAGTGCGTCCTCGGCATCCGCGTTGGCGATCGCGATGCGGGAGCCGAGCTGGAGGGCGAGCACGTCACGGTAGAAGGCGGTCAGGTCGGTGAGGGCGAGGTCGAGGCTGTCGCGCTGCGTACGTGTCCTGCGGCGCTTCTGCTTGTCCTCCAGGTCCTTCATCACGCCCGCGGTGCCGCGGGGCATCCGACCGCCCTGGGACGCGCCGAGCGCCGCCTTCAGCTCCTCGGTCTCCTTGCCGTCCATCTCCTCCGCGAGCTGCTTGGCGTCCTCGGCTGCCGCGTCGACCAGCTCCTGGGCCGCCCTGAGACAGCCGCCGACGTCGTCGACGCGCAGGGGCAGCTTCAGTACGGACGCGCGGCGTTCGCGGGCGGCGGGGTCGGTGGCCAGTCGGCGGGCCCGGTCGACGTGCCCCTGCGTGGCCCGGGCGGCGGCCGCGGCGACGGCCGGCTCGATGCCCTCGCGCCGGACGAGCATGTCGGCGACGGCGTCGACGGTTGGAGTACGCAGATTCAGGTGCCGGCAGCGGGAACGGATGGTGGGCAGCACATCCTCCAGGGAGGGCGCGCAGAGCATCCAGACCGTCCGCGGGGCGGGCTCCTCGACGGCTTTCAGGACGGCGTTGGCGGACTTCTCGTTCAGCCGCTCGGCGTCCTCGACGAGGATGATTTGCCAGCGGCCCGTGGCGGGCGAGGTGTACGACTTGCGGACCGTGTCCCGCATGTCCTCGGCGAGGATCTGCGAACCCACGGCGGCGACGGTGCTGACGTCGGCGTGGGTGCCGATCAGCGCCGTATGGCAGCCGTCGCAGAAGCCGCAGCCCGGGCCGCCGCCGAGCGCCCGGTCCGGGCTCACGCACTGGAGCGCGGCGGCGAAGGCCCGCGCCATCTGGCTGCGGCCGGCACCGGGCGGGCCGGTGAACAGCCAGGCGTGCGTCATCTTCGACGCCTCGGGGGGCGGCGTGGCGGTGGTGGCCGCGGTGACGAGCGCGTCGGCGTCCCGAGCGGCAGCGGCCAGCTGCTCACTCACCTTCTCCTGCCCGACGAGGTCGTCCCACACGGTCATGCCTCACGCCGCCCTTTCGTCACGTTTCGCGTTGCGGCTTCCATTGTGCGGGGCGCCACTGACAATCGAGCCACGGTGACGTCGCCGTCCCGCCCACGACCGGCGGCGGGACACTCAGCGACGCCGGACCGTTCAACGGCGGCGGCCCCGCCCCCGGCCCTCGTCGTTCCCGTCCTCGTCCCGGCGCGGTCCCAGCAGCTCGTCCGCCAGCGTCGGCAGGTCGTCCAGCGGGGTCTCCTCGGCCCAGTCGGACCGGGGTCGCTGCCGGGGCGTCCCCTCCTCGTCGACCTGCGGCAGCTCGCGCGTGTGGTCGTCGGCCCCGTCCGGACGCGTGCCGTCGGGCCGCGCCCCGTCCCGCTCGCCCCGCTCGTCGCGGAAGTACCCCGGCGGCACCCGGTCCGAGGGGCTCCGGTCCCGCACCGGAGGCAGCACGGCCGTCTCGTCCTCGGGGCCCGCTGCGCGCACCGGAGGCAGTACCGCCGTCTCGTCCCCGGCGCCCGGCGGGATCGAGGGCTGCGGCAACTCGGCCGTCACCTCGGCGTCGGTTCCTCCCGCGGCACCCGAAGGCTTCCCGGACCCGGACCCGGACGCCTTGCCGGACGGCCGCGACGGCCGCGCGGGCTCCTCGGGCTCCTTGTCCATCCGGATGGGCGGCAGCACCGCGGTCTCGTCCACCGGCCCGCCCGACGCGTTCGTCGGAGTCACCACCGGCGTCGGCACGGTCACCGCTTCCGGCGGAGCCGCCGGAGCGGGAGCCGCCGTGGGGCGCGCACGCTTCGGCCCGACCTGGGCCGCCGCGGCGGCCTGTTCGGCCGCGCGCCGGGCCTGCTCGGCCCGCAGCAGCGCTTCCTCGGCCTTCCGCTGCTTCTCCAGGCGCCGGGTCTCGGCTTCGGCGCGCAGTCGCGCCTCCTCCTCGGCCTGCTTGCGGCGCCGCTCCTCCTCCGCCTTGCGGCGGGCCTCCTCCTCGGCGCGGGCCTTCTCCTCGGCGAGGAGCCGTACCCGCTCCTCCTCGGCACGCCTGCGTGCTTCCTCGGCGCGCAGCCGCGCCTCCTCGGCCTGCCGTTCGGCCTCGCGCCGCTGCGCCTCCTCCAGCTCGCGGCGCTTGCGCTCCTCCTCCTCGGCACGCAGCTTGGCGAGCTGCTCCTGGCGCTCGCGTTCCAGGCGCTCCTCCTCGGCCTTTCGGGCGGCCTCCTCCTCGGCCTTGCGGCGGGCCTCCTCCTCGGCCTTCCTGCGCGCCTCCTCCTGGGCCTTGATCTCGGCCTCGGACAGGGGCAGCAGCTGGTCGAGCCGGTGCCGGACGACGGTGGTGACGGCCTCCGGCTCCTGGGCCGCGTCGACCACCAGGTAGCGGCCCGGGTCGGCGGCGGCCAGCGTGAGGAAACCGGAGCGCACACGCGCGTGGAACTCGGCCGGCTCCGACTCCAGACGGTCCGGCGCCTCCGTGAAGCGCTCGCGGGCGGCCTCCGGAGACACGTCCAGCAGGACCGTCAGATGCGGGACCAGGCCGTCGGTCGCCCAGCGTGAGATCCGCGCGATCTCGGTCGGGGACAGGTCACGGCCCGCGCCCTGGTAGGCCACGGACGAGTCGATGTACCGGTCGGTGATCACCACCGCGCCGCGCTCCAGAGCGGGCCGGACGACCGTGTCGACGTGCTCCGCCCGGTCCGCGGCGTACAGCAGCGCCTCCGCGCGGTGCGAGAGCCCGGCGCTGGAGACGTCCAGCAGGATCGAGCGCAGCCGCTTGCCCACGGGCGTGGCCCCCGGCTCACGCGTGAGGACGACCTCGTGGCCCTTGGCCCTTATCCACTCGGCGAGCGCCTCGGCCTGCGTGGACTTGCCGGCGCCGTCGCCGCCCTCCAGGGCGATGAAGAAGCCGTTCCCGGCCGGTACCGGCACGGGGTCGTCGCCGCCGAGCAGCGCGTCCCGCAGGTCCTGCCGCAGGGGCACGCCGGAACGGTCGTCGACCTTGGCCAGCACCAGGGCGGCCACCGGCAGCAGCAGCGCACCGACCAGCATCAGCGTGAAGGCGGCCCCGCCGTGGGCGAACACGAACTTGCCGTTGTCCAGCCGGTGCGGCCCGATGAGCGCCGCCACCAGGGGGGCGATCACCGCGCCCAGCGCCACCACGACCCGTACGACGACGTGCAGGTGCTCCGTGGTCCGCGCCCGGCGGTGTTCCTCGGTCTCCTGGTCGAGCAGTGCGTGCCCGGTGTTGGCGGCGACGCCCGCGCCGATGCCGGCCAGGGCCATGATCAGCAGCACGCTGGTGACGTCCGGGACCAGACCCGCGGCCAGCAGCGCCACGCCGGTGAAGGCGATGGCCAGCGCCAGCAGCCGGCGCCGCGACAGCGACACCAGCACCTTCGGTGCCGTACGGATGCCGACGACGACCCCGCCGGTCAGCGCGACCACGAGCAGCCCGTACAGCACCGGACCGCCGCCCAGGTCCTTGGCGTGCAGCACGGACACGGCGACGGCGGCGGAGACCGCCGCGGCGACGGCGGCGCAGGCGAGGATCAGCAGCGGGATCGCGCCGGTGCGGCCCGCGTCGACGCCGGTGGCGGTCCGGGGCCGGCGCAGCCCCTCGAGCGGCGACCGCGCGCGCGGGGTGCGCACCCCGGGCAGTTCCAGGAAGGTCACGATGGACAGCGATCCGGCGAAGAGTCCCCCGGCGACATACGAGGCGAGGGCCGCCTGGTGCTGCCCGAACCAGTCGATCCCGGCGCCCAGGAGATTGTTGAACAACGACGCGACGACCAGAGTGGCCGCGCCCAGCGGGATCGTCACGAAACCCGTGCGCAGCGACAGTCGGCGCAGGGCGTCCATGTGGTCCGGCAACGGCCGTACCGTCGCGCCCTCCAGGGGCGGAGCGGGCAGCAGGGCCGGGGACGCGCTTTCGCGGGCGACCGTCCAGAACCGCTCGGCCACCCCTGCCACGAACACCGTGACAAGCAGCAGGGCCGGTGCGTCGTCCGGCGTCCAGTCGATCCACAGGGGCGCGACGATCAGCAGCGCGGCGCGCACACCGTCCGCGCCGACCATGGTCCAGCGGCGGTCGAGCGGTCCGTCCGGCGAGGTCAGTGACGTCAGCGGGCCCAGGAGGACGGCGCCGAAGAGCAGGGTGGCCAGAATGCGCACGGCGAAGACGGTCGCCACTGCGAACGCCACGCCCCGGTAACCGCCTCCGAAGGAGCCCTCCACGATGGCGGCTTGGAGCACGAGGAGGACGCACACCAGGAGGGCGAGTACGTCTCCCACACCGCTCACCAGCTGTGCGCTCCAGAGCCGTTTGAGCTGCGGTTCGCGCAACAGGGCGCGCACAGCGCGCTCTCGGGAGTCCGCCACCAGGGCGTCGTCCGGTGCCGGGTGGTGGGCCGTTGGCTGCTCGGCTCGCGTCATGCTTTCAGCCTATCGGCCGCGACTGACACCCCGGGGCCCGCGTCCACACGTACGACCGCCCCGACACCAAAGTGATGCCGAGGCGTTGGTTTCGCGAATGACCGTGCGGGAACGGTGGCGCGATCAGTCGTGCGATCAGTCCTCCGACGCGGTCGGGGTAGCAGCCGCCTTCTTCGCGGCCGTCGCCTTCTTCGCCGTGGTCGTCTTCTTCGCGGTGGTGGCGGTCTTCTTGGCGGCTGTCTTCTTCGCCGGGGCCGCCTTCTTCGCCGTCGCCTTCTTCGCGGGCGCCTTCTTGGCCGTCTTCTTGGCCGGCGTCTTGGCGCGCTTCTCGGCGAGCAGCTCGAAGCCGCGCTCCGGGGTGATCTCCTCGACGCTGTCGTCGGAGCGCAGGGTCGCGTTGGTCTCCCCGTCGGTGACGTACGGCCCGAAGCGTCCGTCCTTGACGACGACCGGCTTTTCGCTGACCGGGTCCGCGCCCAGCTCCTTGAGCGGCGGCTTGGCGGCGGCCCGGCCACGCTGCTTGGGCTGGGAGTAGATCTCCAGCGCCTCTTCGAGGGTGATCGTGAAGAGCTGGTCCTCGGTCTGCAGCGACCGCGAGTCCGTGCCCTTCTTCAGGTACGGGCCGTAGCGGCCGTTCTGCGCGGTGATCTCCACGCCCTCGGCATCGGCGCCGACGACACGCGGCAGCGACATCAGCTTGAGGGCGTCCGCCAGCGTCACCGTGTCCAGCGACATGGACTTGAACAGCGAGGCCGTACGCGGCTTGACGGCGTTCTTGCCGGTCTTGGGGGTGCCCTCGGGGAGCACCTCGGTCACGTACGGGCCGTAGCGGCCGTCCCGGGCGATGATCTGATGGCCCGTCCCCGGGTCGGCGCCGAGCTCGAAGTCGCCGCTCGGCTTGGCGAGCAGCTCCTCCGCGAGTTCGATGCTCAGCTCGTCCGGGGCCAGGTCCTCGGGCACGTCCGCGCGCTGGTGGCCCTCGGAGTCCTTCTCGCCGCGCTCGATGTAGGGGCCGTAACGGCCGACCCGCAGCACGATGTCGTTGCCGACCGGGAACGAGGACACCTCGCGCGCGTCGATCGCGCCCAGGTCGGTCACCAGCTCCTTGAGGCCGCCGAGGTGGTCGCCGTCGCCGTTGCCGGCGTCGGCTGCCGGGGCGACACCTGCGCCGGCGCCCTCGCCGAAGTAGAACCGCTTCAGCCACGGCACGGCCTGCGCCTCACCGCGGGCGATGCGGTCGAGGTCGTCCTCCATCCTGGCGGTGAAGTCGTAGTCGACCAGCCGGCCGAAGTGCTTCTCCAGGAGGTTGACCACGGCGAAGGACAGGAAGGACGGCACGAGTGCCGTGCCCTTCTTGAAGACATAGCCGCGGTCGAGAATCGTGCCGATGATCGACGCGTACGTCGACGGGCGGCCGATCTCGCGCTCTTCGAGCTCCTTGACCAGGCTGGCCTCGGTGTAGCGGGCCGGGGGCTTGGTGGCGTGCCCGTCGACCGTGATCTCCTCGGCGCTGAGGGCGTCGCCCTCGCCGACCTGGGGCAGCCGGCGCTCGCGGTCGTCCAGTTCGGCGTTCGGGTCGTCGGCGCCCTCGACGTACGCCTTCAGGAAGCCGTGGAAGGTGATCGTCTTGCCGGAGGCGCTGAACTCGACGTCCCGGCCGTCGGCGGCCGTGCCACCGATCTTCACCGTGACGCTGTTGCCCGTCGCGTCCTTCATCTGGGAGGCGACCGTCCGCTTCCAGATCAGCTCGTAGAGCTTGAACTGGTCACCGGTCAGGCCCGTCTCGGCAGGCGTGCGGAAACGATCGCCCGAGGGGCGGATCGCCTCGTGCGCCTCCTGCGCGTTCTTGACCTTGCCGACGTACGTGCGCGGCTGGGGCGGCAGGTAGTCGGCGCCGTACAGCTGCGTGACCTGGGCGCGGGCGGCGGTGATCGCCGTCTCGCTCAGCGTCGTGGAGTCCGTACGCATGTAGGTGATGAAGCCGTTCTCGTACAGCTTCTGCGCGACCTGCATGGTGGCCTTCGCGCCGAAGCCGAGCTTGCGGCTGGCCTCCTGCTGGAGCGTCGTCGTACGGAACGGCGCGTACGGCGAGCGGCGGTAGGGCTTCGACTCGACGGACCGGACGGCGAACCGCGTGCTGTCCAGGGCGGCGGCGAGGGCGCGGGCGTTCGCCTCGTCGAGGTGGAGGATGTTCGCGCTCTTGAGTTGTCCGAGGGAGTCGAAGTCGCGGCCTTGCGCGACCCGCCTGCCGTCGACGCTCTGGAGGCGGGCGACCAGCGACGACGGGTCCGACGAATCACCGGCGCGGCCGGTCGCGAAGGTACCCGTCAGGTCCCAGTACTCGGCAGAACGAAACGCGATGCGCTCGCGTTCCCGCTCCACGACGAGACGCGTGGCGACGGACTGGACCCGGCCTGCCGACAGGCGCGGCATGACCTTCTTCCACAGCACCGGCGAGACCTCGTAGCCGTAGAGGCGGTCGAGGATGCGGCGGGTCTCCTGGGCGTCGACGAGCTTCTGGTTGAGCTCGCGCGGGTTGGCGACGGCGGCCCGGATCGCGTCCTTGGTGATCTCGTGGAAGACCATCCGCTTGACGGGGATCTTGGGCTTGAGGACCTCCTGGAGGTGCCAGGCGATCGCCTCGCCCTCCCGGTCCTCATCGGTGGCGAGGAAGAGCTCGTCGGACTCCTTGAGCAGTTCCTTGAGCTTCTTGACCTGGGCCCGCTTGTCGGCGTTGACCACATAGATCGGCTGGAAGTCGTGTTCGACGTCCACACCGAGGCGGCGGACCTCACCCGTGTACTGGTCCGGCACCTCGGCGGCGCCGTTGGGAAGGTCGCGGATATGCCCGACGCTGGCCTCGACGATGTAGCCGGGGCCGAGATAACCCTTGATCGTCTTCGCCTTGGCAGGCGACTCGACGATCACGAGTCGGCGGCCGCCGTGTGCGGTCTCGCTGGTCGGGGACAACTTCGCTCTTCTCTCCGGTCGACGCTGGGGCCTCCCCAGGCCTTGCTCCCGGGGTCGGGTCATGGGGACGCTGCGGAGTGTGACGGTACATCCCGCCCCCGTGTCAAACGGGAAAAGCCCGCAACGGCCACTCGAACGGTAACCCGACTACCGCCATTCCTGCCGCCCGGAGTACCGACCGGCCCTTTTCCGTACGACCGGATCACGCCTACCTCTCTACCGGCGCGGCCACGCTCACGCGGTTCGAACGGGCGTCGGGCCGGATCCGCGAAGGGCGCCTCGTCGGCGGCCTCGTGGGTAGTCCCGGAGGCGATGCCGCAAGCGGCTTCAGAGGCGGATGAAGCACCACGCCCCGACGGCCAGCGCGGTGACCGAGGACAGGGTCGCCAGGGTCGCCGATGCGACGGGGCTCACACCTTGGGCCACGGGTTCACGGTGCCACACCCGGACCGCGGTCCACACCAGCAGTGCGCCCCCGACCAGAGCGAACACCGTTCCTGCGAAGATCGCCGGTCCACTTTCCATGATCGTCCCCGCCCCTTGCTCCCGCCCACGCATGACCCAGCCACGGGAGACTGTCACGCGCGGGCGGCGCCCCGGCGAACCCGAGGTGAACGCCGGGGCTACGGCTGGGGCGCAGGGCTCGGCGAGCCGCCGGCCGGGGTGCGGCGACCGGGGGCGACGGCCGACCACGGGGACGCGACCCCGGGACGGTCCGGAGTCACGGCGGGACCGACCGGAACGCACGCGAGTCATTCCGGCCGTCTTCACCGTTGCCGGCTCTGTCGATCGGCTCACACTGCATACGATCCCGGCGAATCCGGTACGGAGAGCGGAGAAGGCGGAGAACGAAGAGGCGCGGAGATCGTCCGGACCGGCCCGATCCGGACGGGTCACTCCGCCGGTTCGAGGAATCCCTGCTCCACCAGCAGGCGGATCTGTGCCGGAGTGCGGTCCCGCAGCGACACCGGGTCCTCACCGACCAGCTGGGCGATGGCGTCGAGAATGCGGCCGGCGCTCAGCGAACCGTCGCACACGCCCGCGAAGCCCGCGCCGACCGTGTCCACCTTGGTGGCCCGGCGCATGCCGCGGTGCTGGCGCAGCACGACGTGCTCAGGGTCCTCGGCGCCGGGCAGCCCGACCTGCTCCTGGACCACCTCCGTGACCAGCCGGAAGCGCCCGGCGAGCAGAGCCGCGTCGTCGTGGGCACGCAGGTAGTCCAGCCGTCCGAAGTGCGCCAGGATCGCGTCGCCCAGCGGTTGTTCGACCGGGTGCGGCCACTCCTCCACCGTGGTCACGGGCTCCGCGGCCGTCCTGCGCAGGGTGATCCAGCCGAAGCCGACGGCCTTCACCTTGCGCGCCTCGAACTCGTCCAGCCATGCGTCGTAGTGCGCCTGGTACTCGGCCTGGTCGCCCCGGTGATCACCGGCGTCCCTCAGCCAGAGCTCGGCGTACTGCGTGACGTCCTGCACCTCGCGCTGCACGATCCACGCGTCGCAGCCGCGCGGCACCCACGACCTGAGCCTGTCCTGCCAGTTCTCCCCCTCCACGTGCTGCCAGTTGGCGAGGAACTGCGCGAACCCGCCCTCGTTCAGCCGTTCCCCCGCCCCTTGAACGAGCGAGCGGCACAGATCGTCCCCGCCCATCCCGCCGTCCCGGTATGTCAGCCGGGCGTCCGGCGAGATCACGAAGGGCGGGTTCGACACGATCAGGTCGTACGTCTCGTCGTCCCGGACCGGCTCGAACAGCGAGCCCGTGCGCAGGTCCGCCGCCGGAGCCCCGGACAGCGCGAGCGTGAGCCCGGTGATGTGCAGCGCGCGCGGGTTGAGGTCGGTCGCCGTCACACGCGTGGCGTGCTGGGCGGCGTGCAGCGCCTGGATGCCGGAGCCGGTGCCGAGGTCGAGGGCGGCGCCGACGGGCGTGCGCACGGTGATGCCGGCCAAGGTCGTCGACGCGCCGCCGACGCCGAGGACCACGCCTTCGTCCTTGCTGCCGATACCTCCCGCGCCGCCGACCGCGCACCCGAGGTCGGACACGATGAACCAGTCCTCGCCGCCCGGCCCCCCGTACGGCCGTACGTCCACGGTCGCGGCCACCTCGTCCTCACCCGCGGGGACCAGCCAGCCGCTCTCCACGCACGCGCGTACGGGCAGGAACTCCTCCACGCGCGCGTACGGCACGGGCTGCTGGAGCAGGAAGAGGCGGACGAGCGTCTCCAGTGGCGTGTCCCCGCGGGTCGCGCGCAGCGCGGGCACGGTCTCGCTGCGGGCCAGGGCCGCGTAGGCGGGGGCACCGAGCAGCTCGAGGAGACCGTCCGCGGTGAAGGAGGCCGCGAGCAGCGCCTCGCGCAGCGGGGCGGCCACGTCGGGGCGGTCGGCGGAGGGCAGGGGGGAGAGGGTGGCGTTACTCACGCCCCCCATTGTCTCCCGTCACCCCTGGGGGCGCGTCCCCCGAATCGTCCGCGGCCGCAGGGCCTCAGCTGGTCGTCGCGCGGGCCGAGGCGGAGGCGGCCACCTTCTTGCAGCTGGCCTGGCCGGCCATGGCGTTCTTGACGTCGCCCTGCTCGAGGTTCTTCAGCGCGGTGTTGCCGCTCTTGCTGAGCGTGCCGAGGTCGGTGGCGATGTTCTGGAGGCCGTCGGCGAACTTCGCCTGGTCCTTCGTGTCCAACGCGTCGACCTGCTTCTTCAGGCCCGCGTAGGAGGTCGAGAGGGTGGTGAGTGCCGCGACGGCGTCCTTGTGCTTCTTCTCGCCGTCGTCGACACCGGGTGGCGGCCCGGCCTTCTGGACGGCCTGCGCGAGTGCGCCGTAGGCGTCGGACATGTCCTGGAAGGCCTGTGCGTCGGTCTTCTGGACGTTCGCCGGAGCGTTGTTGTCCGTGGCGGCCTGCTTGATCGCGTTGTTGGCCGCGTCGACCTTCGCGTCCTGGGCCGGCAGCGCGTCACAGACCTGCTTGGCCCAGGCGTCGAGTTCCTTGTTGCCGCCGTCGTCACTACTGCATCCGGACAGCGCCAGTACCAGTACCGCACCGCCGGACACCGCGGCCGCGAGCTTCTTGTTCACCGGATCGGTCCCTTCCATGGCTCTCGGCCCCGGAACATACACGGCAACCGGGCGGGAACCCCAGAATGAATGTCCGCTATGTCGATTATTTGAGCCATTCGTACCACGAGAGAGAAGGCTCACGGCCCAGACACACGCACAGCACAGCACAGCACAGCGGGCGAGCGACGCGACAACACGCGTCACTCGCCCGCCCCTTGAGCTGGGCACCGGTGGACAGCTCTACGAAATGACCGCCGCATCGGCGGACTTGGACGAAGAGCCGGCGTTGACTTCGTCACCCATGGCGATCCCGCGCCGCTTGGAGACGTACACCGCGACCACGATGACGGCGAGCGCCAGGACCGCGACCAGGATCCGCACGCCGATGCTCTTGTCCTCGCCGTAGCTGAACTTGATCACGGCGGGCGCGATGAGCAGCGCCACGAGGTTCATGACCTTGAGCAGCGGGTTGATCGCCGGACCGGCGGTGTCCTTGAACGGGTCGCCGACCGTGTCGCCGATCACCGTGGCCGCATGGGCCTCGCTGCCCTTGCCGCCGTGATGCCCGTCCTCGACGAGTTTCTTGGCGTTGTCCCACGCGCCGCCGGAGTTGGCGAGGAAGACGGCCATCAGCGTGCCGGAGCCGATCGCGCCCGCCAGGAACGCGCCGAGCGCCCCGACCCCGAGGGTGAACCCGATGAAGATGGGCGCCAGCACGGCGAGCAGACCGGGTGTGGCCAGCTCGCGCAGGGCGTCCCGGGTACAGATGTCGACGACCTTGCCGTACTCCGGCTCCTCGCTGTAGTCCATGATCCCGGGGTGCTCGCGGAACTGCCGCCGCACCTCGAACACCACGGAACCCGCCGACCGCGACACCGCGTTGATCGCCAGCCCCGAGAAGAGGAAGACGACCGCCGCGCCCGCGATGAGCCCGACGAGGTTGTTGGGCTGCGAGATGTCCATCATCAGGCTCATCGGCGCGCCCGCCCCGGAGAGTTGCTCCCCGACGTCCCGCGCCCCGGTCGTGATCGCGTCCCGGTACGACCCGAAGAGCGCCGACGCCGCCAGGACGGCGGTGGCGATGGCGATGCCCTTGGTGATGGCCTTGGTGGTGTTGCCGACGGCGTCGAGGTTGGTGAGCACCTGCGCGCCCGCGCCCTGGACGTCGCCGGACATCTCGGCGATGCCCTGCGCGTTGTCGGAGACCGGCCCGAAGGTGTCCATGGCGACGATCACGCCGACCGTGGTGAGCAGGCCGGTGCCGGCCAGCGCCACCGCGAACAGCGCCAGCATGATCGACGTGCCGCCGAGCAGGAACGCCCCGTACACGCCCAGGCCGATCAACAAGGCGGTGTAGACGGCCGATTCGAGGCCGACGGAGATTCCGGCGAGGATCACGGTGGCGGGGCCCGTCAGCGACGACTTGCCGATGTCGCGCACCGGTCGGCGGCTGGTCTCGGTGAAGTAACCCGTCAACTGCTGGATGACCGCGGCCAGAAGGATGCCGATCGCCACCGCGACAAGGGCGAGGACGCGCGGATCGCCGTTTTTGCCCTGGATCGCCGCGTCGGTGACGCCGTCGAGGTCGGCGTACTTGCCGGGGAGATAGAGGAAGACGGCCACGGCGACCAGCACGAGCGAGATCGTCGCCGAGATGAAGAATCCCCGGTTGATCGCGGACATGCCACTGCGGTCGGTGCGGCGCGGGGCGACCGCGAAGATTCCGACCATGGCCGTGAGCACACCGATCGCGGGAACGAGGAGCGGGAACGCGAGCCCGGCGTCACCGAAGGCCGCCTTGCCGAGGATCAGCGCGGCGACCAGGGTCACGGCATAGGACTCGAAGAGGTCGGCCGCCATGCCCGCACAGTCGCCGACGTTGTCGCCCACGTTGTCGGCGATCGTCGCGGCGTTGCGCGGGTCGTCCTCCGGGATGCCCTGCTCGACCTTGCCGACCAGGTCGGCGCCGACGTCGGCGGCCTTGGTGAAGATGCCGCCGCCGACCCTCATGAACATGGCGATGAGGGCCGCGCCGAGTCCGAAACCCTCCAGCACCTTCGGCGCGTCGGCCGCGTACACCAGCACCACGCAGGCGGCCCCGAGCAGACCGAGCCCCACCGTGAACATGCCGACGACGCCGCCCGTACGAAATGCGATCTTCATTGCCTTGTGCGAGACAGCGGTGAGATCCTTTTCGGGTTCACCCGCTGCCGGAGTCGCTTCCCGGGCCGCCGCTGCGACACGCACATTGCTGCGCACGGCGAGCCACATGCCGATATAGCCGGTGGCCGCGGAGAACCCCGCGCCGATCAAGAAGAACAGAGATCGTCCGGCGCGCTGATTCCAGTCGTCCGCGGGCAGCAACAAGAGCAGGAAGAACACGACGACGGCGAAGACGCCGAGCGTGCGCAGTTGTCGGGCCAGATACGCGTTGGCGCCTTCCTGGACCGCCGCCGCGATCTTCTTCATGCTGTCGGTGCCATCGCCGGCGGCGAGCACCTGGCGCAGCAGCACGCCCGCCACCACGAGTGCGGCCAGCGCGACGACCGCGATGACCACCACGAGCAGGCGGTTGCCGTCGGTCAGCACTGCGGCTGCGAGGGTTGTCGGGTGGTCCAACCGATGAGGGGTAGAAAGCCCCGCCATTCGTCCTCCTTGACGCTTGGGCTGAGCTCAAGATGTGGACGGATTGTAGGTACCGGAACCTGATCAAAACAGTGTGCGGTAAACGGAATTCGCCTTCGCATGCAAAACCCGCACGATCTCGCACGGTAATGCCTTCAAGGCATTGGCGTTCGTGAATTGATTCACGATATTCACGGCAAGATTCACTTCGTCAAGATTCACTTGCCGAGATTCCAAGATTCACTTCACGAGACCACTGTAAGCGCGGTCACCGGGGTCCGCACATGCCGAAGGGCCCTACGAGGTAGGGCCCTTCGAATGGGTCAATCGGACGGGCCGATCGGCCGGATCGATCAAGTGGTCCGATCGGGTGAGCCGATCGGCTGGATCGATCGGGGATCGATCGCGAGGCTCGGGTCAGGACAGCGTCGCGGTCACCGGCGTGGTCGGCCAGGTCATGCGGATCAGGCCGCCGTGCTCTCCGGCGGTGACCTCCACGTCGTCGACGAGGCCGCTGATGACCGCGAGGCCCATCTCGTCCTCCTCGGCGTCCGTGTCGGCGTCCACGCCAGAGCCGGGCACCCGGTCAGCGGGCGCCGAACGCGGCGACTCGTCGCCGACCTCGATGGAGAACTGCTTCTCCTCCTCGATCAGCGCCACCTTCACCGGCGCGGAGATACCACCCGTCTGATGCAGTCCGACGGCACGGGTGCAGGCCTCGCCGACGGCGAGCCTGACCTCGTCGAGGACGGCCTCGTCCACTCCGGCCCTGCGCGCCACCGCTGCCGCCACCAGTCGGGCGGTCCTGACGTGCTCGGGCAGCGCGCTGAAGCGGAGTTCAACGGTGGCCATACGTCCCCCTCGGAACTACGGGCGTGCTGTCGGGGGGCCGGGCGGCAAAGCCCGGACCCCTTCTTTGTTCGACCAACCGTGCCGGGCCGCGCGGGCCCGGGACGGCTTGGTCAGTCAGTGGCAGCGACCGCTTCGTCGACCGAGGTGTGGATCGGGAACACCTTGGTCAGACCAGTGATGCGGAAGATTTTCAAAATACGCTCCTGGTTGCAGACCAGGCGGAGCGAGCCCTCATGGGCACGCACCCGCTTCAGTCCGCCGACCAGCACGCCGAGCCCGGTGGAGTCGAGGAAGTCCACGCCCTCCATGTCGACGACGAGGTGGAAATTCCCGTCGTTCACCAGCTCGACCAGCTGCTCGCGCAACTTGGGCGCGGTATATACGTCGATTTCGCCACCGACCTCGACGACCGTACGATCGCCGACGGTACGGGTCGACAGAGACAGGTCCACGGATCCTCCAGCACCTTGCTATCGAGCGGTCGCCCCTCGGAACACCTGGGCAGGAGCCCCCGGGACGGTACGCCAGCCGCGATGGCATTCAATCACTTACCGGCAGGCGTGCACGACGCCTTGGCCCCATTGTCCGTCACGCCAGTGACACACTCGGTGCCGATGGCCAAGAATCACCGATCCGATCGACCCTCGCCCGAGGCCGCGCCCCGCCTGTCCCCGGGCGCGGTTCTGGACCGGCTCGCCCCGGGACCTGGCCGGGCATCGCGCATCACTCATACGGAGCACTTGCCCCCGCGTGAGGGCCGCCATGCCGTCTGGCCGGACCGGATTCGTCCGGAGGTGATCGCGGCCGTGCAGGCCTGCGGTATCGAGCACCCCTGGGTTCACCAGGCCCGGGCCGCAGAGCACGCCCTGGACGGGGACTCCGTGGTCGTCGCCACGGGCACCGCGTCCGGCAAGTCCCTGGCGTACCTGGTGCCGGTCCTCACGGCCCTCCTGGACGGCTCCGAGGCACCGAACGGCCGCGGGGCCACCACCCTCTACCTGGCCCCCACCAAGGCCCTGGCGGCGGACCAGTGCCGCTCCGTGAAGGAACTTTCACAACCTCTCGGCAACGCCGTACGGCCGGCCGTGTACGACGGCGACACTCCGTTCGAGGAACGGGAGTGGATCCGGCAGTACGCGAACTACGTCCTCACCAACCCGGACATGCTGCACCGCGGCATCCTGCCGTCCCACCCCCGGTGGTCCTCGTTCCTGAAGTCCCTGAAGTACGTCGTCATCGACGAGTGCCACACCTACCGCGGCGTGTTCGGCTCCCACGTCGCCCATGTGCTGCGCCGCCTGCGCCGTCTGTGCGCCCGCTACGGCGCCTCCCCGGTCTTCCTGCTGGCCTCCGCGACGGCCGCCGAACCCGCGGTGGCCGCCGGGCGCCTCACCGGCCTCCCGGTCGTCGAGGTCGCCGACGACGCCTCGCCCCGCGGTGAACTGGTGTTCGCCCTCTGGGAGCCGCCGCTCACCGAGATGGTGGGCGAGAAGGGCGCACCCGTCCGGCGTACCGCCACCGCCGAGACCGCCGACCTGCTGACCGACCTCGCCCTCCAGGGTGTGCGCACCGTCGCCTTCGTCCGCTCCCGGCGTGGCGCCGAGCTGATCGCCGTGATCGCCCAGGAACGCCTCGCCGAGGTCGACCGTTCGCTGGCCCGGCGTGTCGCGGCCTACCGCGGCGGCTATCTCCCCGAGGAACGACGCGCCCTGGAGCAGGCCCTGCACTCGGGCGAGCTCCTCGGCCTCGCCGCGACCACCGCCCTGGAACTCGGCATCGACGTCTCCGGACTCGACGCCGTCCTGATCGCCGGATACCCGGGCACGCGCGCGTCCCTGTGGCAGCAGGCCGGCCGGGCGGGCCGGTCCGGGCAGGGTGCCCTGGCCGTCCTCATCGCCCGGGACGACCCGCTGGACACCTTCCTGGTGCATCACCCGGAGGCGCTGTTCGACCGCCCCGTGGAGTCGACCGTCCTCGACCCCGACAACCCCTACGTCCTCGCCCCGCACCTGTGCGCGGCGGCCGCGGAACTCCCGCTGACCGACGAGGACCTGCCCCTCTTCGGCCCCGAGACCGAGGGCCTGCTGCCCCAACTGGAGGCCGCGAAGCTGCTGCGCCGCCGGACCAGAGCCTGGCACTGGACCCGGCGGGAACGGGCCGCCGACCTCGCGGACATCCGCGGCGAGGGCGGCCGACCGGTCCAGGTCGTCGAAGCCGGTACGGGCCGGCTGCTCGGCACGGTCGACGCGGGCTCCTCCCACACCACCGTCCACGAGGGCGCGGTCCACCTCCACCAGGGCCGCACGTATCTCGTGCGTTCCCTGGACCTGGAGGACTCCGTCGCCCTGGTCGAGCAGGCCGATCCGCCGTACTCGACGGTCGCCCGGGACACGACGTCGATCTCCGTCCTGGAGACGGACGTCGAAGTCCCCTGGGGCCAGGGCCGGTTGTGCTATGGCTCCGTCGAAGTCACCAATCAGGTCGTCTCCTTCCTGCGTCGACGTGTCATCACCGGTGAAGTCCTCGGCGAGTCGAAACTCGACCTCCCTCCTCGTACGCTGCGCACGCGTGCCGTGTGGTGGACGGTCACCGAGGACCAACTGGACGCGGCCCGGATCAACCCCGAGATCCTCGGCGGGGCCCTGCACGCCGCCGAACACGCCTCGATCGGCATGCTGCCCCTCTTCGCGACCTGCGACCGCTGGGACATCGGCGGCGTGTCGGTCCCCCTCCACCCCGACACGTTGCTGCCGACGGTCTTCGTCTACGACGGCCATCCCGGCGGCGCCGGCTTCGCGGAACGGGCCTTCCACACGGCCCGCGCGTGGCTCACGGCCACCCGGCAGGCCATCGCCTCCTGCGAGTGCGACGCCGGCTGCCCGTCCTGCATCCAGTCCCCGAAGTGCGGCAACGGCAACGATCCACTCCACAAGCGGGGAGCCGTACGGCTGCTCACGGAACTCCTGCGGGAGGCTCCGCGGGAGAAGCCGGAAGCGGGGGCGGAGCCCGAAGAGGCTGAGGGGGCTGAGCGGGCTGAGGGGGCTGAAGGGGCTGAAGGGGCTGAGGGGGCTGAAGGGAAGGACGGGGAGCCGCAGCAGGAGGAGCGGGCAGCAGAGCCGGAGAAGGGGCCGCCGGTGACGACACGGAAGGCGACGGGGGAGGCTCTGGGAGCGGCACCGCATCCGCAGGGCCCGCCCGCGCCCTGACCTCGGCCGCGAACAGCCCCCGCCCCGACGCCGCCGTCACGTCCGAGATCTCACCGACGACCGCGCACCGCACCAGGCGCGCTCCCTGTGCCCGGGCCACCCGGTCCGCCCGCGCACAGGCCTGCTCGGCGCCGTCCGTCCAGTGGTCGGCGGCCGCGAGCGCCGCGAGGTCGGCACCGCCCGCGGCGCGATGCCGGGCCGCCACCGCCTGTCCAAGGGCGAGCACCACCCCGAACACCACGCACAGCACGGCGATCGCACCCACACTCCAGACGGTGGCGGAGCCGCGGTCCGCGTCCCCGCGGCGCCCTCCAAGGAGCCGCGCCCAGGCCTTCGGCCCCCCGCCTTCACACCCCACGCCGCTCACGGGTCGCCTCCCGGCGACCTCAGGGCGCCTCGGGACAACCCCAGGACACCTCCTGGCAGCCGGCGGGCGCCTCCGGGCAACCGCTGAGCGCCTCCCGACAACCGCAGGGCACCTCCCGGCGACCGCAGGGCACCTCCCGGCCGCCGCAGGACGCCTCCGGACAACCGCAGGGCACCTCGGGACAACCGCAGGACGTCTCCCGGCAACCGCTGAGCGCCTCTTGTGCCGCCCGGGGCGTCCTCTGCCGCGCGAGCAGCTCCTGCACCCTTAGAGGTCTCCTCTGTCGCACGGGCGGCTCCTGCGCCGCTCGGGGCGTCCTCTGGCGCGCCGGCGCCTCCTACCGCGCTCCGGAGGGCCTTCTTCGGCCCTCCCGACGCTCCCTCCGCCGTCCCCACGGCCCCTTCCACCGCTCCCGCGGTTCCTTCCGCGCCTTGCGATGCCCCGTCCGCCGTTCCCGCGGCCCCTTCCACCGCTCCCGCGGTTCCTTCCGCGCCTTGCGATGCCCCGTCCGCCGTTCCCGCGGCCCCGTCCGGGGACGGCCGCACAGCCTCTTCAGCCCTTCTCCCGGCCTTCTCCGCCGTCCCCGCCGCCTCCCCTGGCGGGCCGACAACCTCCTCCACTGCCGCCACCGCTTCCTCCCGCACCTCGAACGGCAGCCCCCGCAGCGCCGGTGGCCTGGCCACGACCACGACACGGACCTGATCGCCCTCCCTGCTGATCGTCACCTCCGCCCCGTGCGGCGCCGTCGCGCGGGTCACCTCGAGGACCGCGTCGGACGGATCCTGCCGGGCCGCCGCCCGGGCACCGGTCCTGGCCGCGTCCACGCACTGGATCTGGGCAGCCATGACCAGCAGCCCCCACACCAGCGCGGTCGCGAACACCACAAGGACCGGCAGCACCACGGCCGACTCCGCCGTCACGAACCCCCGGTCCCCGCCGCGCACCCACCGGCCCGCGCGACGGGGCTTCCGTCCGTGCTCACGCCCCCGCACTGAGCGCCCGTTTCACGATGGCCTGGAGCTGAGCTGCGACCACCTCGCTCGTCACCACCTGGTAGAGAAGCACCGCGAAGCCCACGGCCGCCACGATCCCCATCGCGTACTCGGACGTCACCATCCCCGTGTCCCCTCGCGCCGCCCGCACCCTGCACACCAGAGCGCACAGCCGCGCCCGTACCGCTTTGTACATTTCAACCCCCGTGAGGTTCTTCCATGTCGGTCTGTCACTTCTGACAACTCGGCGCGCTGTAGCGCGCGGTGATCACGCTGTACGTCCCGTCATGGGCCACCTCCTCCCAGCACCCCGCCCGCGAGTCCGATGACGATGGGCAGCACGCCGACGGCGATGAAGGCGGGCAGGAAGCACAGCCCCACCGGCACCGTGACCATGACGGCCGCCCGCCGGGCCCGGGCCGTCGCGGCACGTGCCCAGTCGGCGCGGGTGTCTGCGGCGAGCCGGGCGACCGGCCCGGCCGCCGGCAGCCCCGAGATATCGGCCCGCTCCAGCAAGCGGGCCAGGGCCGCGGCACCCGGTGTCGAGGCCAACCTCCGCCACGCAGTGCCAGGTTCGCCGCCAAGCCGCACCTCGGCGGCACCGCGCGCCAGCCCCTCCCCTACGGGACCGCCGAGGGCCTCGCCCACGGCCTGCGCCGCGATCACCGGGCCGGCGCCGGCCGCGATGCACGCGGCCAGCAGGTCAGCGGCGAGCGGGAGTTGGCGTGCGGCGAGCAGCGCGTCGGCCTCGCTCACCGAACCCGCCGCCTGCTGGCGACGACGCCACCGCCCCAGCCCCACCGCGCCGGTCAACCCCAGCACGAGACCTGCGACGCCGCCGACCACCACCCATCCGGCACCGACCACCAACACCTCGGGAAGCCATCGCCGTACCGCCTCCCGCGGCCCGGCCCCTCGGACGGCCACCGCCGTCCCCGGGGCGAGCAGTCCGGCCAGGCGACGCCGTGCCCCGCGTTCGCGTCGGACGGTCGCCAGCCACCAGAGGGCCGCCACGATCCCCACGGTCGCCCCCAGCCTGTGGACAACTTCCACACTCACGCCTCCCCCGCCCACGTCACCCACCTCCTGTCGCCTCACTTCGCCTCCCTTCGCCTCACTTCGCTTCCGCGTTGCGGACGATCCGCAGCGCCCACCACATCCCCGCCCCCTCCAGCACGCCGCCGATCAGCAGGCAGCCCAACCCCGCTCCGCTGTGCAGCAGGACATGCAGCGGGTCCGCTCCGAGCGCGGCGCCCAGCGCGAGGCCCAGGACCGGCAGCCCTGCGAGCATCACCACCGTGGCGCGCGGGCCGGCCAACTGAGCGCGCAGATCGGCCCGTTGCTCGCGTTCCGCGCGCAACGCCCCTTCGAGGCGGTCGAGGCCCGCGGCGAGACCTGCGCCCTGATCCACGGCCACCCGCCAGCACGCGGCGAGCCCCAACAACCCGTCGGCTCCCGGTTGCCGTGCGGCGACCGCGAGAGCCTTGGGCACGTCCCCGCCGAACCGGGCCGCCGCCAACACCACCGGCTGCGCCTCGCCCAGTCCTCCGGAATCCCGTGCGGCCCGTTGCAGAGCCTCCCCGGGTTGCCGGCCGGCCAGCACCTCCCCGGCCAGCGCCGCACACAGCGCGATCACCGCGTCCCCTCGGCGCTCCCCCGCCCGCCGGACCTCGGCGGCCCGCCGCGCGCGGCGCAGCAGGGGCACCCCGGCCGCCCCCGCGACGGCCGGCAGCACCGAACCGCCCAGCACCGCCAGGACCAGACCGGCGACCGGCGCCCACCATTCGGGCCGCCACCGTCCCCTGAGCCTCCGCAGTTCGCCGGTGAGCTGCCGCCACGGCGGGGGGCCGCTGCCGACCACGCCGCCTCCGGCCAGGAGCAGCTGGGCGCGCCTGGCCCCCGAGTACGGTCCGCCCATCAACCAGGCCGCAGCCCCGGCACATGCCACGGCCGCAGCCGTCGGCACCTCACTCATCACGCCCGTTCCTCCCATCGTTCCCTCCGTCCCCTACGTCCCCTGCGTCCCCTGCGTCCCCCGCGTTCTCCTCGCTCCGCAGCAGCTCCCGTAGCCGCTCCCACCCCCGCTCGTGGGCGAAGGCGTCCGCCCGCCACCGCAGTGCCGGTACGGTCCGCACCAGCCCGGACGGGTCCCGCTCCAGCACGTGCACCTCGGCGATCCGCCGCCGCCCGGCCGGGTCGCGTACGAGGTGCAGGACGACGGACAGGGCAGCCGCCAACTGGCTGTGCAGCGCCGCCCGGTCGAGCCCGGCGGCCGTGCCGAGCGCCTCGAGCCGGGCGGGGACGTCCGCGGCGGCGTTGGCGTGGACGGTCCCGCAGCCGCCCTCGTGGCCCGTGTTGAGCGCGGCCAGCAGATGGACGACCTCCGGACCGCGCACCTCACCCACGACCAGCCGGTCCGGCCGCATGCGCAGGGCCTGCCGCACCAGGTCCTCGAGCGTGACTAGCCCTGCTCCCTCCTGGTTGGCGGGTCTGGTCTCCAGACGGACGACGTGCGGGTGATCCGGTCGCAGCTCCGCCGAGTCCTCCGCGAGCACGATCCGCTCCCCCGGCCCGACCTGGCCCAGCAGCGCGCTCAGCAGGGTCGTCTTGCCACTGCCGGTGCCGCCGCTGACCAGGAAGGACAGCCGCGCCCGCACCAGGGCCCGCAGCACCCTGTCGCCGCCCGGCGGAACCGTGCCCGCCGCCACCAGTTCGCCGAGCGTGAAGGCCCGGGGCCGCACGACGCGCAGCGACAGGCAGGTGCAGCCGACGGCGACCGGGGGCAGCACCGCGTGCAGTCGCGTCCCGTCGGGCAGCCGGGCGTCGGCCCACGGCCGGGCGTCGTCCAGGCGCCGTCCGGCCACGGCGGCCAGACGCTGCGCGAGGCGGCGTACGGCTGCCGCGTCCGGGAAGGAGACGCCGGTCAGCTCCAGACCGCCGCCCCGGTCGACCCAGACCCGGTCCGGCGCGGACACCAGCACGTCGGTCACCCCGGGGTCGGTGAGCAACGGCTCCAGCGGCCCGCTGCCGATCAGCTCGGACCGCAGTTGCTCGGCCGCGCCGAGAACCTCCGTGTCGCCGAGGACCCGCCCCTGCTCGCGCAGCGCCTGCGCCACGCGCGCGGGTGTCGGTTCGGCACCACTGTCGGCGAGCCACTGCCGGACGCCGTCGAGCAACGTCCCGGTCCCTCTCGCCCGTTCGAGACCGGGCCGCGTGCTCATGAGCCACCCGCCTCGGTCAGCGCACGCTCCCAGAACTCCTTGCAGAAGCGGGCGAGAGGCCCGCGCGCGGCCGCACCCGGCGGTGCCTTGCCGCCGTCCGGGCGCAGCAGCCCCGACTCGACGGGCACTTCGCCGGCCAGCGGCAGGCCCAGCAGCCTGGCCACTTCGCTGTCGTCGAGTCCGGGCGCGTAGGGGCCGCGCACCGCCACCCGCAGGTCGCGCAGCACCATGCCGACAGCGGAGGCCACGCGCTTGCCCGCCGCGACGGCGCGCAGTTCGGCGGGGACCACGAGAAGCCCGACGTCGAGCTGGGCGAGGACTTCGGCGATTCCGTCATCGATGCGGCGCGGGAGGTCGACGACGACCGTGCCGCCCCGGCGCCTGGCCGCCGCCAGCACCGCGCGCACGGCCTGGGGCGCGATGGCGACGCAGTCACCCCGGTCCCAGCTGAGCACCCGCAGGGAGTGCAGCCGGGGCAGCGACTCCTCCAGGGCGCCGCCACCGACCCGGCCGCGCGAGGCGGCGAACGCGGGCCAGCGCAGGCCTTCCGCGCTCTCACCGCCGAGGAGTACGTCGAGTCCGCCACCCAGTGGATCGGCGTCGACCAGGAGGGTGCGCAGCCCTTCTCGCGCGGAGGTGACGGCGAGGGCGCACGCGAGCGTGGATGCTCCGGCGCCACCGCGCCCGCCGATGACTCCGACGGTGAGGGCGGGCCGGCCGGCGCCCTCGGCGACGTCGGCGATGCGGTCGACCAGCCACTGTTCGCCGTCGGGCAGCATCAGGACGTGGTCGGCGCCGATCTCGACGGCGCGCTGCCACACCCCTGAGTCGTCCTGGTCGCGTCCGACGAGGACCACTCCGCGTCTGCGGGCGGCCCCGCGGACACGGCGTGCCGCGTCGTCGCCGACCAGGACGAGCGGCGCGGACTCCCAGCTGCCCCGGCGTTCCGGCACCGAGTGGTGCACCTCGGGTGTGGCGCCCGCCGCGGCGCACAACCGCAGTAGATCGTCGAGGAGTTCCGCGTCCTCCGTGACGATCAGTGGCTTGCCCGGTCCGCCTCCGGCGGTGGGCGGTGGGTCGTGTGTGACGGCTCCGGTCACGATTTCCATCCCCCTTCGCTACGGGTCGCTCAGTCCCTGCGGCCCCGCGAATCCCAAACGTGTGAAGAACCGGCAGGCGGTCTCCATATGAACGGCCGACACAATCCGGCCGAACGCATCCGGCAAACGGAACCGACCGTGTGAAGTCGGCACGAGTGGATGCGTTGGAATCACGGTGCAGCGAGCCCGGAAATCGTGTGGATCTTGGTGGAAAACTGTGGACGAGCGGACGGTTGTGAATATCGCCGTCACCCTTACCAGCGACCCCCGCACCATCTGCTGTGCGACTTCCGCAGAGGAGTCCGACGACTACGCACAGTGAGGAAGGGCGAGCATGCGAAAGAGGCGGCCGCAGCCGCCTCGGTGCGGCGCCGCGGCCGCGTACAGAAGGGGAAAAGACACCCGGACATGCGACGACCCCCGCCGGGGGGGAGAGCGGGGGTCGCCTTCACGGCCGACTCGGGGGGGGAGGAGCCGGACCGCGTTAGCACGGTCGCGAACGATCCGTGACTTCCATGGTGTACCCGAGAGCCTTCTCAGGCAAACCCACGCGCCGAGCTTACGCCGAATGGGCTGCCCCTATGCTCATGGTTGTGGAAAACCACTACCTGCCCCGCACAGCGGCCTTCTTTGACCTGGACAAGACGGTCATTGCGAAGTCGAGCACGCTCACCTTCAGCAAGTCCTTCTACCAAGGCGGTCTGATCAACCGCAGGGCTGCCCTGCGGACCGCGTACGCCCAGTTCGTCTTCCTCGTGGGCGGTATGGACCACGATCAGATGGAGCGGACCCGCGAGTACCTGTCCGCCCTCGTGCGCGGCTGGAACGTCCAGCAGGTGAAGGAGATCGTCGCCGAGACCCTTCACGACCTGATCGACCCCCTGATCTACGACGAGGCGGCCTCCCTGATCGAGGAGCACCACACGGCCGGCCGTGACGTCGTGATCGTGTCCACGTCGGGCGCCGAGGTGGTGGAGCCGATCGGTGAGCTGCTCGGCGCGGACCGCGTGGTCGCCACCCGCATGGTCGTGGGCGAGGACGGCTGCTTCACCGGCGAGGTGGAGTACTACGCGTACGGCCCGACGAAGGCGGAGGCGATCAAGGAGCTGGCCGGGTCGGAGGGGTACGACCTCTCGCGCTGTTACGCGTACAGCGACTCGGCGACCGACCTGCCGATGCTGAAGGCGGTGGGGAATCCGCACGCCGTGAACCCGGACCGGGCCCTGCGTCGCGAGGCCGTCGCGCGCGGGTGGCCGATTCTCGACTTCCACCGGCCGGTGCGCCTCAAGCAGCGGATTCCCGCGTTCTCCGTACCGCCCCGCCCCGCGCTCGTCGCGGCCGCGGCCATAGGCGCGGCGGCGGCCACCGCGGGCCTGGTCTGGTACGCGAACCGACGCCGGGCGGCGACTGTCTGAACGGACACCCGCGCGGGACGACGCGCCACCAGTCGGCGCTGCCCGTTTAAAAGCTGTTTGGGAGCAAAAGCAAAGAACTGATGCCAGCACTTCCGCTTGTCCGGGTCCTGGAGTACAAAGGACTTATCGGCCCGCGAGACCAAGGACATCCGAGAGGATCACCTTAATAACGCATTTGGCCCCACGGACCGCGCATGATCACTGGGCACCCACGCGACGTCGACCCGTCGATTACGGGCCAGCCGCACCAGGTCACGGGCAAGGTTCCCGGCCTGATGGGCATATCTCGAGGACGCTTGGTAACCGGGTGAGCATGCCAGCGGCGGTACGAATTTCGTACCGCCGCAACCCTTTGGAAAGGGCCCCCGCCTGGGGGCCTTTTCCGTGCCCGCGCTCCACGCGCGCGTGCGGCCTACGCCGCGCCGCGCTGCAGCGCCTCGCACACCGCCGTCGACTCGCGGGCGCCCAGCTCGACCGCCCTGCCGCAGTGCGAGATCCAGGCCGCCATGCCCTCAGGCGTGCCGGAGACGTAGCCGTCGAGGGCTGCCAGATAGGCTGCCCGCCCCAGCTCGGCATGCCCCACCTCGGCCGGGCAGACCGACTTGGGGTCGAGACCGCTGCCGATCAGGACGATGCGCTCGGCGGCCCGCGCGACCAGGCCGTTGTGGGAGGTGAACGGGCGCAGGGCCAGCAGCTCGCCGTGCACGACGGAGGCCGTCACCAGGGCGGGTGCGGAACCTCCCGCGATGATCAGCTCGGACAGCCCCTCCAGACGGCCGGCCACCTCGACGGCGTCCGGCAGCGGCAGCTCGGTCAATGGCTCGTCGACGGCCTCGCCGGCCTGCCGCGGGCGTCCGACCTCGTCACCGTTGCTCGCCGCGGCCACCAGGTGCAGCCGCGCCAGGACCCGTAGCGGCGACTGCCGCCAGATGGACAGCAGCTGGCCCGCCTCGGCGGAGAGCCGCAGCGCCGCGCCCATGACGCGCGCCCCGTCGTCGGCACCGAAGTCGGTGCGCCGACGCACCTCCTCCAGTGCCCAGTCCGCGCCGGACAGGGCCGCCGAGCCGCGCGCGCCGCGCAGCGCGGCCTCCGAGGTGATCTCGGTGCTGCGGCGGCGCATGACGCGGTGCCCGTAGACACGGTCCACGGCCTTGCGCATGGACTCCACGGACTCGGCCACACCGGGCAAGGAGCCCAGGGCCGCAAGCGGATCGGCGGACGCGCCTGTCGTACTCATGAGTACGACACTACGCAACGGACGCAGGCGCCCCACGAAGGAGTGGTCTTCTTCACGCACACCCGTCACGCACAGCCAATACCGCACTACTCTTCGTGAACATGAAAATTGCTTTCGTCGGGAAGGGTGGCAGCGGCAAAACCACCCTGTCGTCCCTGTTCATCCGCCACCTCGTCGCCGACGGCGGACCCGTGATCGCGGTCGACGCGGACATCAACCAGCACCTGGGGCCAGCCCTCGGCCTCGACGAGACGGAGGCCGCCGAACTGCCCGCGATGGGCGACCGGCTGCCGCTGATCAAGGACTATCTGCGCGGCTCCAACCCCCGGGTCACCTCCGCCGAGACGATGATCAAGACGACACCGCCCGGCGAGGGTTCCCGGTTCCTGCGGGTGCGCGAGAACAACGCGGTGTACGACGCCTGTGCCCGGCCGGTGGAACTCGACGGCGGCGCCGTCCGTTTGATGGTCACGGGCCCCTTCACGGACGCCGACCTGGGGGTCTCCTGCTACCACTCCAAGACCGGAGCGGTGGAGCTGTGCCTGAACCACCTGGTGGACGGCCGGGACGAGTACGTGGTCGTCGACATGACCGCGGGCTCGGACTCCTTCGCCTCCGGCCTGTTCACCCGCTTCGACATCACGTTCCTCGTCGCCGAGCCGACCCGGAAAGGGGTCTCCGTCTATCGCCAGTACAAGGAGTACGCCCGCGACTTCGGCGTCGAACTGAAGGTCGTCGGCAACAAGGTGCAGGGGCAGGACGACGTCGACTTCCTGCGCGCCGAGGTCGGGGACGACCTGCTCGTGACAGTCGGGCACTCGGACTGGGTGCGTGCCATGGAGAAGGGCCGGCCGACCCGGTTCGAGCTCCTGGAGGACACCAACCGCCAGGCCCTGCGCCTGCTTCGGACGACGGTCGACTCGGCGTACGACAAGCGCGACTGGGAGCGCTACACGCGGCAGATGGTGCACTTCCATCTGAAGAACGCCGAGTCCTGGGGCAACGAACGCACCGGGGTCGACCTCGCGGCCCAGATCGACCCCGGATTCGTCCTCGGCGAAAGCCTCGTGGCCTCCGTCTGAAGGCTCCCGCCGGTGACGGCCCGCCGGTGGTGCCCCGCCGGTGACGCCCCGGCGGTGACGCCGCTTGTCGGTGACGCCCGCCGACCCGAGCGTCTAGTGCCTGACCGCCGGAGCCCCGGGCACTCCCTTCGGGGCCGGGGCGGGGCTGCCCTGCAGGAAGGACGCCCAGCCCCGCTTCGGGGCCTCGCCCACGTCCAGGGTGCGAAGCTGGGCCAGGGTCTTCGGGTCCTGGGCGTCCAGCCAGTCGGCCAGCTGCCGGAAGGACACGCAGCGCACGTCCGGCTTGTTGCAGACGTTCTCGACGACCTCCTCGACGGCGCGCATGTATGTGCCGCCGTTCCAGGACTCGAAGTGGTTACCGATGATCAGCGGTGCGCGGTTGCCGTCATAGGCCCGATGGAAGCCCTTGAGCAGGCCGTCACGCATCTGGTCGCCCCAGAACTCCCGCTTGTCGGGGTCGCCCTGGGTCTTGGTGCCGGACTGGTTGACCATGAAGTTGTAGTCCATGGTGAGCTGCTCGTAGCTGTGCCCGGGGAAGGGCACGAGCTGCATCGACAGATCCCACAGGCCCTCCTTCTTTCCGGGCCACACCTGGTTGTTGACGCCGCTCGTGTCGTAGCGGAAGCCCAGCTCACGGCCGGCCTTCATGAAGTTGTGCTGGCCCTCGAGGCAGGGAGTGCGGGCCCCGATGAGTTCCTTGTCGTAGTCGAAGGGCAGCGGAGGCGCGTCCTTCATGCCGGTGTTGGTCTTCCAGGTCCTCACGAACTGCTTGGCCTGGGCGATCTCCTCCTTCCACTCCTCGACCGACCACTGGCCGACGCCGCCGTCCTTGCCGCAGAAGTGGCCGTTGAAGTGGGTGCCGATCTCGTTGCCCTCCAGCCACGCCAGGCGCAGCTGCTTCACGGTGTCGGCGATGCCACGCTCGTCGTTGAAGCCGATGTCGGAACGGCCCGGCGAGTGCTGCGGCGGCCTGTACAGATCGGCCTTCTCCTCCGGCAGCATGTACACGCCGCTGAGGAAGTACGTCATCGTGGCGTTGTTGGCCTGGGACACCTTGCGGAAGTGGGAGAACAGCCGCTGGCTGTCCTCGCCGGCGCCGTCCCAGGAGAAGACCACGAACTGCGGCGGCTTCTGGCCCGGCTTCAGCCGCTCGGGCCGGGGCAGACGGGGCTGCGCTCCGGTGTACGCGGTGGAGCCGTCGCCGATCAGACGGACCGCGCTCCTGGGAACGGCCGGGGCCGGTTTCACCTTCTGCGGGCCCGGCACTCCCTCCCCGGAGCCTTTGGAACCCCCGGTTCCCGTTGCACAGCCGGCAAGCGATGCGGCGACAGCCGCGGCGACCACTGCGCCCGCGGCGATCCTCTGGGTGGCGGCCATGTTCCGCCCACCTTCTTCCTTCTCTCGGCCAACGCCGACGAGGGCGTTCTCTGGTGGCGCGCCGGGTCGAGCCGGCGGCGCCAGTCAAGGTCGCACGGAGCCGAGGAGGAGTTAGTACGACAAGCCGATGAAATAACCACTTCACTCTTATGGATGATCGTCTGCCCCATTTGCCGCAAAGATCCAGGCTTGACCTTTACTCTGCATTACGATCTGTTTACCGAGCGTTGATTTCATCCCGCCGCTGCACGCCGTGACCCACGGCCGCGACCGCCCCCGACCCGATCGGGGGACCACCTGTTCCGCGACCGCGCTGCCCCGGAGGAGACGGGAACCATGTCCGCCTGCGCCCCCACCCGTACCACCCACTCGACGTCCACCGAACACATCCACCAGCCCCACAGCCCCCCACCGGCCCCGCACCGCCGCTTCGGCATCGCGGGCGCCGACGTGTCCGCCTCGATCGCTGTCTTCCTGATCGCCCTGCCCCTGTCCCTCGGCATCGCCCTCGCCACCGGCGCGCCCCTCCAGGCCGGACTCGTCGCCGCCGCCGCGGGCGGGATCGTCGCCGGTTGGATCGGCGGGGCACCGCTCCAGGTCAGCGGCCCAGCGGCCGGCCTGACCGTGGTCACCGCCGACCTGATCCAGCGCTACGGCTGGCGGACGACATGCGCCGTCACCATCCTCGCCGGCCTCGCCCAACTGGGTCTCGGCTGCCTGCGCGTTGCGCGTACCGCCCTCGCCGTCAGTCCCGCCATCGTGCACGGCATGCTCGCCGGCATCGGCGTCACCATCGCCGTCGCCCAACTGCATGTGGTTCTCGGCGGCACCCCCCAGAGTTCGGTGCTCGACAACCTGCGCGCCCTGCCCGCCCAAATGGCCGCACTGCAGCCCGCCGCCGTGGCCATGAGCACCCTGACCCTGACCCTGCTACTGCTCTGGCCGCGTGTCCCCGGCCGCGTGGGGCGCCTGCTGAACAAGGTGCCCGCCGCACTCGTCGCCGTCACGGGCGCCACGGTCACGGCCGCGTTCGCGGGCCTCACCCTGCCCAAGGTGGACCTGCCGTCCTGGAGCAGTCACGCGCTGGCCGGGCTGCCGGAGGGACCGGTGCTCGGGCTCGTCGCCGCCGTCCTCACCACCACGATGGTGTGCAGCGTGCAGTCGCTGCTCGGCGCGGTCGCCGTGGACAAGCTGATCACCTCGCGCCCCGGCCTGCTCGGCTCCCGCTCCACCCGCGTCGGCCGCGCCGACCTGAACCGCGAGCTCCTGGGCCAGGGCGCGGCCAACATCGTCTCGGGAGCACTCGGTGGACTGCCGGTGGCAGGTGTCGCCGTACGCAGTTCGGCGAATGTCCGAGCCGGTGCCGTGAGCCGGAACTCCACCATGCTGCACGGCGTTCTCGTGGTAGTCGCCGCGCTGCTGATGGTCCCGATCCTGGATCTCATCCCGCTCGCCTCGCTCGCCGCCCTGGTGATGGCCGTCGGCATCCAGATGGTGTCCCTGCACCACATTCGCACGGTGACCCGCCACCGAGAGGTGCTGGTGTACGTCGTCACCACCCTCGGCGTGGTGTTCCTCGGCGTCCTGGAGGGCGTGACGTTCGGCATCGCCGTCGCCGTGGCCGTCGCCCTGCACCGCCTCGCCCGTACCCGCATCACGCACCACGAGAGGGAAGGAGTCCATCACGTACACGTAAGAGGCCAGTTGACGTTCCTCGCCGTGCCGCGGCTCAGCCGCATCCTGCATCTCGTACCCCACGGCACGCATGCCGTGGTCGAGTTGACCGGCTCCTTCATGGACCACGCGGCGTACGAGTCCCTACAGGACTGGCAGAAGACACACACCGCCCAGGGCGGCTCCCTCGAGCTCACCGGCCGCCGCCGCTCCGGCACGGGACTCGATACGGGACTCGATACGGAAGCCGACATGGAGCCGGACACCGAGGCGGGCGTCGGCTCCGGCATCAGTACCACCACCGGGACCGGCACCGGCACTGGCGTCAACATCACGGGAGGCGAGCCGACCGCTCACTGTGCTCTCGACCCCGCTCGCGCCGGAGAGGTTCCGATCGCCGGCTGCCGCTGCCGTCCCTGGACGCCGTGGCGCAACCATCAGTGCGAGGTCCCACGGGAAACGGCACCCGCGGCGGCAGCGTCACCCGGAACAGCCCAGCCGAAGGAGACGGCAGACCCCACGAAGCCGGCGGAACCGATGAAGCCACATCAACCCCATCAGCCGGATCAGCCGGTTCGGCCGGTTCGGCCAGGCCAGACAGGTCGGACGGGTCAGACGCGTCAGACCGGGCAGCAGCCCGTCGAGCCGAGTGGGCATCAACTGGTGCGTGGCATCAGCGCGTTCCAGCGCAACACCGCGCCGCTGGTCCGGGGTGAACTGGCGCGGCTGGCCCGGGAGGGTCAGCGGCCCACCCAGCTCTTCCTCACCTGCGCCGACTCACGGCTGGTCACCTCGATGATCACCTCCAGTGGTCCGGGCGATCTGTTCGTCGTGCGCAACGTCGGCAACCTCGTGCCGGCGCCCGGCGAGGAAAGCGGGGACGACTCGGTGGCGGCCGCGATCGAGTACGCGGTGGACGTACTGAACGTGCGGTCCATCACGGTGTGCGGGCACTCCGGATGCGGGGCCATGCAGGCGCTGCTCGACTCCGAACCCGGCGGCGCGCGGACCCCGTTGCAGCGGTGGCTGCGGCACGGTGTGCCGAGCCTGGAGCGGATGGCCGACGACGACCGTCCCGGCGCCCGACTCTGCGGGCGGGCACCGGTGGACGCGGTCGAGCAACTCTGCCTGACCAACGTGGTCCAGCAGTTGGAGCACCTGCGGGCCAATGAGTCGGTGGTCCGTGCCCTGCGGCGCGGGGAGCTCGAGCTGCACGGGCTGTACTTCCACGTAGGTGAGGCGCAGACGTACCTGCTCACCGAGTCGACCGCGGGCGACGGCGAGCTGTTCGGCCACGTCGGAGAGGCCGACCTGTCGGCCTGAGTCGGCACGATGTCCCTCCACCGGCCCAACGCCTCCCCCAATGACGCGACTCGCCTCCCCACTGACGCGACGCGCCTCCCCACCAGCACGACGTCTTTCCACCGACCCGGCGCCGCCACCGACCCGGCGCCGGTGTGCGGCCGCGGCCCCTGTCGGGGCGGGCAGGCACCGGCGTCGTCGGGCGGCGGCCGGGCCTGGTCCGGAAGCGGGGGATGTGAAAGGCGTTACACCGGCTGAACTCCGTCTGCCGCGTATCCGTGGGTACGGATGACCCCTGACTGCCCCGGGGGACGGCCCCCGGGGACGGACCGATGGGAATGACCCCTGGCCGCCGAAAGCTGGGGTCGTGAAGCGTGGTCCCGATAGGTCTAAACCAATTTTCCGTCGGCCCTTGTCACCGGCCCCCTGGGTCTGATGAGCTGTGGCCTGGGACACAACGGACACGGACACCCTTCGAGAGGGAGATGTCGTGAGCAACGAATCCTTGGCCAACCTGCTGAAGGAAGAGCGCAGGTTCGCGCCGCCCGCCGATCTGGCGGCCGACGCCAACGTCACGGCGGAGGCGTACGAACAGGCCAAGGCTGACAGGCTCGGCTTCTGGGCCGAGCAGGCCCGTCGGCTGACCTGGGCCAAGGAGCCCACCGAGACGCTGGACTGGTCGAATCCGCCGTTCGCCAAGTGGTTCAAGGACGGCGAACTCAACGTCGCCTACAACTGTGTCGACCGGCATGTGGAGGCCGGGCACGGGGACCGGGTCGCCATCCACTTCGAGGGCGAGCCCGGCGACAGCCGCGCCATCACCTACGCCGAGCTCAAGGACGAGGTGTCGAAAGCCGCCAACGCCCTGCTGGAGCTGGGAGTCCAGAAGGGCGACCGGGTCGCCGTATACATGCCGATGATCCCGGAGACGGCGGTCGCGATGCTGGCCTGCGCCCGGATCGGCGCCGCGCACTCCGTCGTCTTCGGCGGCTTCTCGGCGGACGCGCTGGCCACCCGCATCCAGGACGCGGACGCCAAGGTCGTCATCACGTCCGACGGCGGATACCGGCGCGGCAAGCCGTCCGCGCTGAAGCCGGCCGTCGACGACGCGGCCGACCGCGCCGGCAACGTCGAGCACGTGCTCGTCGTCCGGCGCACGGGTCAGGACGTCGCCTGGAACGACGAGCGCGACGTGTGGTGGCACGAGATCGTCGAGCGGCAGTCGGCCGAGCACGCGCCCGAGGCGTTCGAGGCCGAGCACCCGCTGTTCATCCTCTACACGTCCGGCACCACGGGTAAGCCGAAGGGCATCCTGCACACCTCCGGTGGCTACCTCACGCAGACCGCGTACACGCACCACGCGGTCTTCGACCTCAAGCCGGAGACCGATGTCTACTGGTGCACGGCCGACGTGGGCTGGGTCACCGGGCACTCGTACATCGTCTACGGGCCGCTGGCCAACGGCGCGACGCAGGTCATGTACGAGGGCACGCCCGACACCCCGCACCAGGGCCGCTTCTGGGAGATCGTGCAGAAGTACGGGGTGACGATCCTGTACACGGCGCCGACCGCCATCCGCACGTTCATGAAGTGGGGCGACGACATCCCCGCGAAGTTCGATCTCGGCAGCCTGCGCCTGCTCGGCTCGGTCGGTGAGCCGATCAACCCCGAGGCCTGGATCTGGTACCGCAAGCACATCGGCGGCGACCGGACGCCCATCGTCGACACCTGGTGGCAGACCGAGACCGGCGCGATGATGATCTCGCCGCTGCCGGGCGTCACCGCGACCAAGCCCGGTTCCGCGCAGACCCCGCTGCCCGGCATCTCCGCGACGGTCGTCGACGACGAGGCCAACGAGGTGCCGGACGGCGGCGGCGGCTACCTGGTCCTGACCGAGCCGTGGCCGTCGATGCTGCGCACGATCTGGGGTGATGACCAGCGGTTCCTCGATACGTACTGGTCGCGCTTCGAAGGCAGGTACTTCGCCGGTGACGGGGCGAAGAAGGACGACGACGGCGACATCTGGCTCCTCGGGCGCGTCGACGACGTGATGCTCGTGTCGGGCCACAACATCTCCACCACGGAGGTCGAGTCGGCACTCGTGTCCCACCCGTCCGTCGCCGAGGCGGCCGTCGTCGGCGCGGCGGACGAGACCACCGGGCAGGCCATCGTCGCCTTCGTCATCCTCCGCGGCACGGCGAACGCCGAGGACGAACAGCTCGTCGCCGATCTGCGCAACCACGTCGGCACCACGCTCGGTCCGATCGCCAAGCCGAAGCGGATCATGCCGGTCGCGGAGCTGCCCAAGACCCGCTCCGGCAAGATCATGCGCCGGCTGCTGCGGGACGTCGCGGAGAACCGCCAGCTCGGGGACGTCACCACCCTGACCGACTCCTCGGTCATGGACCTCATCCAGGCGAAGCTCCCGGCCGCGCCCAGCGAGGACTAGCAGCGCATCGACCAGGGCACCCGGCGGCGAGCGCGCCGGGTGTCTTCGTCGCATCTATCGTGGTCATCACGGCGGGATCAGCGAATCCCGCTTCCGCCGCACCTTAGGTAAACTAAACAAAACACACGCAACCTCAGGTGCGCCGGGAAGTCTGGTCGGCATGTGCTCCGTCCTGCCCACCGACCGGAGGTCTCCCCCGTGACCGCGCCCCGTACCACCACTGCGCGCAAGGTCTTCGGACGCCTGTCGCTCCCCGAGCGGAACTTCGTCGCGGAGGCGCTGCGTACCGAGACCGTCGGCGGTGTGCTGCTGCTCATCGCCGCCGTCGCCGCGCTGATCTGGACGAACGTACCCGCGCTGCACGACAGCTACGAGAGCGTCAGCCACTTCCACCTCGGCCCCGCGGCCCTCGGACTCAATCTCTCCGTCGCTCACTGGGCGGCCGACGGCCTGCTCGCGGTCTTCTTCTTCGTCGCCGGCATCGAGCTCAAGCGAGAACTCGTCGCCGGCGATCTCAAGGACCCCAGGGCCGCCGCGCTTCCCGTCGTGGCCGCGCTGTGCGGGATGGCCGTACCCGCGCTCGTCTACACGCTCACCAATCTCACCGGCGGTGGCTCGCTCAGCGGTTGGGCCGTCCCGACGGCCACCGACATCGCGTTCGCGCTCGCCGTGCTCGCCGTCATCGGCACGTCCCTGCCGAGCGCGCTGCGCGCCTTCCTGCTCACTCTCGCGGTCGTCGACGACCTGTTCGCGATTCTGATCATCGCGATCTTCTTCACGAGCACCATCGACTTCGTGGCGCTGGGCGGCGCGGCGGTCGGCCTCCTCGTGTTCTGGTTGCTGCTGCGCAAGGGCGTGCACGGCTGGTACGTCTACGTCCCTCTCGCGCTCGTCATCTGGGCGTTGATGTACAACAGCGGCGTCCACGCCACGATCGCCGGGGTCGCGATGGGCCTGATGCTGCGCTGCACGACGCGCGAGGGTGAGGAACACTCCCCCGGCGAGCGAGTCGAGCACCTCGTCCGCCCCCTCTCGGCCGGACTCGCCGTTCCGCTGTTCGCCCTGTTCAGTGCCGGTGTGACGCTCTCGGGCGACGCGCTCGGGGACGTGTTCGGGAAGCCGGAGACCCTGGGAGTCGTCCTCGGTCTCGTCGTCGGCAAGACGATCGGCATCTTCGGCGGGACCTGGCTGACCGCCCGCTTCACCCGCGCCTCGCTGAGCGAGGACCTCGCCTGGGCGGACGTCTTCGCCGTCGCGTCCCTAGCCGGCATCGGCTTCACCGTCTCGCTGCTGATCGGGGAACTCGCCTTCGAGGGCGACGCGGTCCTGACCGACGAGGTCAAGGCCTCCGTCCTGCTGGGCTCGCTGATCGCCGCGACCCTCGCGACGGTCCTGCTGAAACTGCGCAACGCCGAGTACCGCCGGATGTGGGCGGCCGAGGAGCGCGACGACGACCTCGACGGCATCCCGGACGTCTACGAGGAGGACGACCCGGCGTACCACCTGCGTATGGCGGAGATCTACGACGGCAAGGCCGCGGAGCACCGCCGCCGGGCCGAGGAGATCGCCCACGAGACGGCCCGGAGGACACCGGAGGGACGGCTGAGGGAGAGGTCGGAGGGACGGCTGGAAGGAGAGGCCGGAGGGAACACTGGGGGACGACCGGGAAGACCGGTTGAGGGACGACACGCGCCACGGGCCTGCCGAAGTGACGGGCGGGACGGGCGAGGAGGGCGACCGTCCGGCATGATCTGACGGGACGGTACAAAAGAAGCCGGAACCAGCAGCATCAACAGCGGTAGAAACAGCAACAGCAGCAGAAGAGGGAGAACGCGATGAGCGCACCCGACGGCAGCCCGGTCGGCGCCGAACGCAGCATCGGCCAGCTGTTCGCCTCGGCGACGACCGAATTGTCGGCGCTGGTGCACGACGAGATCGCGCTGGCGAAGGCGCAACTGAAGCAGGACGTCAAGCGCGGGGCGGTGAGCGGTGGGGCGTTCTCGGTGGCCGGCGCGGTCCTGGTGTTCTCCTTGCCGATGCTCAACTTCGCGCTGGCGTACGGCATCCGGACCTGGAGCGACTGGAATCTCGCGATCTGCTTCCTGCTGTCCTTCGCGGCGAACGTGCTCATCGCACTCGTCCTCGTGCTGATCGGCGTGGTCTTCGCGAAGAAGGCGCAGAAGGGCAAGGGCCCGCAGAAGGTCGCCGCGTCCGTGAAGGAGTCGGCGGGCGTCCTGCAGAACGCCAAGCCGCACCCGCGGCCCGAGCTCCCGCAGGAACGCGTCCCGGAGGCCATCGAGGCTGTGGCACGCTCGTCGTCATGACGGACCCCGCCATCCCTCCGGCCCTGCCCGCTTCGGTCGTACGGCCGGATGCCGTCTGCGGCGTGCAGGTCACCCATCGCGAGGTCGCCGCGAACGGCGCGCGCTTCCACATCGCCGAGCTGGGCGACGGGCCGCTGGTCATGCTCGTCCACGGCTTCCCGCAGTTCTGGTGGACGTGGCGGCACCAGCTGGTCGCCCTGGCCGACGCGGGCTTCCGGGCCGTCGCGATGGACCTGCGGGGCGTGGGCGGCAGCGACCGCACGCCCCGCGGCTACGACCCGGCCAACCTCGCCCTCGACATCACCGGCGTGATCCGCTCGCTGGGTGAGCCGGACGCCGCGCTCGTCGGCCACGACCTGGGCGGCTACCTGGCGTGGACGGCGGCCGTGATGCGCCCCAAGCTCGTCCGCAGACTCGCCGTCTCCTCGATGCCGCATCCCCGGCGCTGGCGCTCGGCGATGCTCGCCGACGTCCGCCAGACGACCGCGAGTTCCCACATCTGGGGGTTCCAGCGGCCGTGGATCCCCGAGCGGCAGCTCACCGCCGACGACGGCGAACTGGTGGGCCGGCTGATCCGGGACTGGTCCGGGCCGCGGCTGCCGGAGGACGAGGCGGTGGAGACGTACCGGCGCGCCATGTGCATCCCGTCCACCGCGCACTGCGCCGTCGAGCCGTACCGGTGGCTGGTGCGCTCGCTGGGCCGTCCGGACGGCGTCCAGTTCTACCGGCGCATGAAGCGGCCCGTGCGCGTGCCCACGCTGCATCTGCACGGTTCGCTCGATCCGGTGATGCGTACCCGTAGCGCGGCCGGCTCCGGGGAGTACGTCGAAGCGCCTTACCGCTGGCGGCTGTTCGACGGACTCGGCCACTTCCCGCACGAAGAGGATCCGGCCGCCTTCTCCACCGAACTCGTCAACTGGCTGAAGGATCCCGAACCCGATCGGTGACCGGGCCATCGCGCCCGGTATCCGGTCCTGAACGTCTGTACTACGAACAGCCAAATGCCTGACGCATAGGCCAATTGGCCGTTCCGCAGGCGGTTATCGACCTTGGGGCAGGGGCAGACGTCGGGGTATGGGCTGGACGCACGACTACAGTGACGCAGCACGCAACCGCCGCTCGGCCAGTGGCCTGAGCCTCCACCGACGAGGCGCCGACCCGCAACTGCCGGGCTCCGACCTCCGGGTGGGCATTCCGCGCATCCTGCGCCGCCGGGCCCGCTGGGTCTCGGTCCGCTTGCGTCACCCGCGAACCTGACCCGTCGGCGAAGGGGCTCCCACGAGACCCCGACAGGCCTCCGCAGGGACTCTGGGCTCACCGGTACGGACCCTCAGAGGGCCGTAGGACGGGCCCTCGGACGGGCCTCAGAGAGCGCAGCTGTCGCTGTCCACCTGCTGGCCCGCGGTACGCCCCGTGGTGATGTCCTGCTGGATCTCGTCCGCGGTGAGGGCGTAGCCGGTGTCGGCGTCGTCGAGGGACTTCGCGAAGACCACGCCGTACACCTTGCCGTCGGCGGTGAGCAGCGGTCCTCCGGAGTTGCCCTGACGGACCGTCGTGAACAGCGAGTACACGTCACGGCGCACGGTGGTGCGGTGGTAGATGTCCGGGCCGTTGGCCGTGATGCGACCACGTACCCGTGCGGCACGGACGTCGTACGACCCGTTCTCCGGGAACCCCGCGACGATCGCGTCGTCACCGCTCGCCGCGTCCTCGGTGGTGAACTGCAGCACGGGTGCTTCCAGGTCCGGCACGTCCAGGACGGCGATGTCGCGCTTCCAGTCGTACAGGACGACCGTGGCGTCGTACTTGCGGCCCACTCCGCCTATCTGGACGGTGGGTTCGTCGACGCCGCCCACGACGTGCGCGTTGGTCATGACACGGCGGTCGCCGAAGACGAATCCGGTGCCTTCCAGGACCTTGCCGCAGCTCTCCGCGGTGCCCATCACCTTGACGATGGAGCGCTGTGCGCGCTTGGCCACGGGGCTGTTCGCGAGGGCCGGGTCGGGCGGCTGGACGTCGGTGATCGGTTCGTTGGAGAACGGGCTGAAGACCTGCGGGAAGCCGTTCTGCGCGAGGACGGAGGAGAAGTCGGCGAACCAGGTGTCGGCCTGGTCGGGCAGCGCGTCGGAGACCCCGTGCAGTACCTGGGAGCTACGGACCTCCTTGCCCAGCGTCGGCAGGGTGGTGCCGGCGAGCGCCGACCCGATCAGCCACGCCACCAGCAGCATCGCCACGACGTTGACCAGCGCGCCGCCCGTCGCGTCCAGCGCGCGGGCCGGGGACCAGGTGATGTACCGGCGCAGCTTGTTGCCGAGGTGGGTGGTGAGGGCCTGGCCGATCGAGGCGCAGACGATCACGACGATGACCGCGACGACGGCGGCGGTGGTGCTCACCTCGGAGTTGTCGGTCAGCGCGTCCCAGATCACGGGGAGCAGGTAGACGGCGACGAGGCCGCCCCCCAGGAAGCCGATCACCGACAGGATGCCGACGACGAAGCCCTGGCGGTAGCCGACGACCGCGAACCAGACGGCCGCGACCAACAACAGGATGTCCAGCACGTTCACCGCTTCGCGCCTCGCCTCATCAATTCACACTCACCACAGGTCGGCCTGGGGTCCGACCCGCCGCCGAGCGGCGGTGGGACACGACGTCCCCCAGGCAGACACAGCTCGGTGGACACCCTGTCATGACCGCCAGTCGAGCGGGACCTGCTTCTCGCGGTCCCAGGGGTGCTCCCAGCCCGCGAAGTGCAGCAGGCGGTCGATCACACCGGCCGTGAAACCCCACACAAGGGCCGATTCGACCAGGAATGCCGGACCGCGGTGGCCGCTGGGGTGCACGGCCATGGCACGGTTGTCCGGGTCAGTGAGATCCGCCACGGGAACCGTGAAGACGCGGGCCGTCTCACCGGGATCGACGACGCCCACCGGGCTCGGCTCGCGCCACCAGCCCAGGACCGGGGTGACGACGAAGCCGCTGACCGGGATGTACAGCTTGGGCAGCGCTCCGAAGAGCTGGACGCCCGCCGGATCGAGCCCGGTCTCCTCCTCGGCCTCCCGCAGGGCGGCCCGGAGCGGACCGTCACCGTGCGGGTCGCCGTCCTGCGGGTCGAGGGCACCGCCCGGGAAGGAGGGCTGGCCGGCGTGGGAGCGCAGGGAACTCGCGCGCTCCATGAGCAGCAGTTCGGGGCCGCGCTCGCCCTCGCCGAACAGGATCAGAACGGCCGACTGACGCCCCGCGCCGTTCTCCGGGGGCAGGAAGCGGCTGAGCTGGAGCGGCTGGACCGTCTCCACGGCGTGCATCACCGGGTCCAGCCAGGCGGGCAGGCCCTCCTTGCTGAGCGTCACCGCACCGCCCTGCGTATTGCTCGCGCGTGTCATCGCCACACCACCCCCCGTTCTGCCTCGTCCAACGCCCGGGAACCGGCAGATCGTTCCGCGGGCCGTCCCCCGATCGTGTGTGTCGTACGTGCTGTACGTGTCATGCGTGCTGTTCGTGTCATACGTGCTGTTCGTGTCATGGATGCTTTGGGCGCCGTGGCTGTCGTGCGTGCTGTACGTGTCGTGGACGCCGCGGATATGTCTACGGCAGGCCGAACCGCGCCGACCGCACGCCCTGCGGTGGTCCGTGCACCCGGTCGCGTACGCGCACCCCGTCGCGCCTGCGCACGCCGATCCGGCTGCGCGCCCCGTCCGGTCCGTGCGCCCCGTGCGGTCAGGGCGCCCCGTGCAGTCAGGGCGCGCCGTCCGGCCCGGGCCGCCGTCGCCCCTTCCGTCATCCGGCCCCCAGCGGCGGGGCCGGCCTGCCGCCCGCGTCCAGGTAGGACTGGGGCGGGTTGAGCCGCTGGCCGGGGAAGCCGCCCTTCTCGTACTTCAGGAGCTTCGTCGCCTTCTCCGGGTCCGTCTCCCCCTCGCCGTACGCCGGGCAGATCGGGGCGATCGGGCAGGCGCCGCAGGCCGGCTTGCGGGCGTGGCAGATACGGCGGCCATGGAAGATCACGTGGTGCGAGAGCATCGTCCAGTCGCTCTTGGGGAAGAGCGCGCCGACGGCCGTCTCGATCTTGTCGGGCTCGGTCGCCTCGGTCCATCGCCAGCGCCGTACAAGTCGCTGGAAGTGCGTGTCCACGGTGATCCCGGGCCGGCCGAACGCGTTCCCCAGCACCACGAAGGCGGTCTTGCGGCCGACGCCGGGCAGCTTGACCAGATCCTCGAGCCGGCCGGGGACCTCTCCGCCGAACTCCTCCACGAGGGCCTTGGACAGGCCCATCACCGACTTGGTCTTGGCCCGGAAGAAGCCGGTGGGCCGAAGGATCTCCTCGACCTCCTCCGGGTTGGCGGCGGCCAGATCCTCGGGGGTGGGGTACTTGGCGAAGAGGGCGGGGGTCGTCTGGTTCACCCGGAGGTCGGTGGTCTGGGCGGACAGGACTGTGGCGACGACCAGTTGGAAGGAGTTCTCGAAGTCCAGCTCGGGATGGGCGTAGGGGTAGATCTCGGCGAGTTCGCGGTTGATGCGGCGGGCACGGCGGACAAGAGCGGTACGGGACTCGGGCTTCCCACCGGTGCCACCCTGCGCGGCGACGCCCTTGCTCGCGGCACCCGCGCCCGCGGCGTCCTTTGCCGCGACTTTCTTGGCCGCGACCTTCTTGGCTATGTCCTTCTCGGCCGCGACCTTCGTGGCCGCGACCTTCTGTGCCGCGACCTTCTTCACGGCCGCTTTCTTACTGTCGGCCGCTTTCTTCGCAGGCATCTCTTTTGTCACCTTTGCCGTTTTCCTACCACCGTCGGAGTCCTGTTCGCCCACAGCGGAAACGCGACGTGCAACCACCCGCCCAGCCCCCTTGGCCTGTGCTCTCACCGGCGATTTGGACACCCGGCCAGCCTAAAGCCCGGCGCTGACATCCGCCCCGGACCCTGAAGATCAGCCCCCAATTGGACCCCTGCCGCTTACCCCGGGACACGTGTGCGGCATCCTTGTGACAGATCACACTGTTTGGAATGTCCAGCAAAATGGGGAACACGGTCCCCTGGTAAGCGGGGGAGCAAGATCCCCTGAGCAGGTCGACAAGGAGAGAACTCGTGGACGACGTTCTGCGGCGCAACCCGCTCTTCGCGGCTCTCGACGACGAGCAGGCCGCGGAACTGCGCGCCTCCATGAGCGAGGTGACCCTGGCCCGTGGCGACTCCCTCTTCCACGAGGGCGATCCGGGCGACCGGCTCTACGTCGTCACCGAGGGCAAGGTCAAGCTCCACCGCACGTCCCCGGACGGCCGGGAGAACATGCTGGCCGTGGTGGGCCCCAGCGAGCTCATCGGAGAGCTGTCGCTGTTCGACCCCGGCCCGCGTACGGCGACCGCCACCGCCCTCACCGAGGTCAAGCTCCTCGGCCTCGGCCACGGCGACCTCCAGCCCTGGCTGAACGCCCGCCCCGAGGTGGCCACCGCACTGCTGCGCGCCGTCGCCCGGCGCCTGCGCAAGACCAACGACGCCATGTCCGACCTGGTCTTCTCGGACGTCCCCGGCCGCGTGGCCCGCGCCCTGCTGGACCTCTCGCGCCGCTTCGGCGTGCAGTCCGAGGAGGGCATCCACGTCGTCCACGATCTGACGCAGGAGGAGCTGGCCCAGCTCGTCGGCGCGTCGCGCGAGACCGTGAACAAAGCCCTGGCGGACTTCGCCCAGCGCGGGTGGCTGCGCCTGGAGGCGCGGGCGGTCATCCTGCTGGACGTGGAGCGACTGGCCAAGCGGTCGCGCTAGGCGCCGGCCGCTGTCCGCTGTCCGCGGGTGAGGTCGGTGGTGTGACCGTCACTGGGGGCCGCCGCCCCCAGGTCCCCGCTCCGGCCCTTGGGGAGCCTCGTCCTCGATCGCTGGACGGCCCCGGGCCGGCACAGTTGTCCCATGGCTGAAACGGCTCCCTCTCGAGGGCTCGACTCCCAGGGACACATCGCCCGCGAAGGCTCCCTCGCGTGCGTGGCGCATGATTTCCGGCCGGTCGTCGCGGCGGCCCGGGAGCGGATCCCGGGCCTCTTCGGGACGCGGCTGCACAGCGCGTACCTCTACGGGTCGATTCCACGCGGCACCGCGCGCGTGGGGCGCAGCGATCTGGACCTCCTGGCCGTCCTGCGCGAGGAACCGACCGACGCGGACCGGGCGGACGGCCGTGCGCTCGACGAGGCCCTCGACAGGGAGTTCCCGCAGATCGACGGCGGCGGGACGCTGCTGGTCGGCCACGCGCGCGTGCTGAGCGACCTGGAGAGGCACGACCTGGGGTGGTTCCTGGCGTGCCTGTGCACACCGCTGCTCGGGGAGGACCTCGCCGAGTACCTCCCCCGATACCGCCCGGACTCCCTGCTCGCGCGCGAGACCAACGGGGACCTCGCCCTGGTCCTGCCGCGCTGGCGGGACCGTGTCTCCGCGGCCGGCGCATCCGAGGCGGCCCTGCGGCCTCTCGTCCGGTTCATGTCCCGGCGCCTCGTGCGCACCGCGTTCACGCTCGTCATGCCCCGGTGGAACGGCTGGACGAGCGACCTGCACGAGATGGCGGAGGCCTTCGGCGCCTACTACCCGCAGCGCGCGGAGCAGCTACGGGCGGCGGCCGTCCTCGGGTACGAGCCGAGGGGCGACCGCGCCGTCCTCTCGTCGTACGTCGACGACCTCGGCCCCTGGCTCGCCGACGAGTACACGCGTGTGCACGGCGTGAAGGCCCGCAGGCCCGAGGAGGCCCAGGACGGGACAGGGCCCTGACGGGACAGGGTCCTGACGTGACAGGGGCCTAGATGAGGCCGTGCTCCTTCAGGTACTCCAGCTGCGCCCGCACCGACAGCTCCGCCGCCGGCCACAGAGAACGGTCGACGTCGGCGTACACATGGGCGACGACCTCGGCGGGGGTGCGGTAGCCGTCCTCGACGGCCGTCTCGACCTGGGCGAGGCGGTGGGCGCGGTGCGCCAGGTAGAACTCCACGGCACCCTGGGCGTCCTCCAGGACCGGCCCATGGCCCGGCAGGACGGTGTGGACGCCGTCGTCGACCGCAAGGGACCTGAGCCGCCGCAGGGTGTCCAGGTAGTGGCCCAGGCGGCCGTCGGGATGCGCGACGACGGTCGTGCCACGGCCCAGGATCGTGTCGCCTGTCAGCACGGCCCGATCGGCCGGGAGGTGGAAGCAGAGGGAGTCGGCGGTGTGGCCGGGCGTCGGGACGACCCGCAGCTCCAGACCACCCACCGTGATCACGTCCCCGGCGGCCAGGCCCTCCTCGCCCAGCCGCAGCGCCGGATCCAGGGCCCGCACGTTCGTGCCGGTCAGCCCGGCGAAGCGGACCGCGCCCTCGGCGTGGTCGGGGTGGCCGTGCGTCAGCAGTGTCAGGGCGACGCGCTTCCCTGCCCGCTCGGCGGCATCGACGACCGCGCGCAGATGACCGTCGTCCAGCGGGCCCGGGTCGATCACGACCGCCACGTCGGAGCCGGGCTCGGAGACGATCCAGGTGTTCGTGCCGTCCAGGGTCATCGCGGACGCGTTCGGCGCGAGGACGTTGACCGCGCGCGGGGTCGCCGGGCCGGAGAGGACTCCGCCTCGTGGCTGGCCGGGAAGAGCGGCTGCGTCGGTCATGCGAAGGGGCCTTCCGTACGGCTGGGCAGAACGTCACGTCGGCGGTCGGTGGCCGACAAGGCACTTCGGAGTACTTCGAATGCTCCGGACGCTCGGAGCGCTCGAAGCGCTCCAACTGGCGCGAAGGGTGCGGAGGGTGCGAAGGGCGCGGGGAGGATCCGGGCCCGTGCCCCGCCGCGCGGCCGACCTCGAAGACCGCTCACGTCCGCCCGCCCGCCGCCGCCCGTCATGCGGCTCCCCCGCCGATCGCGTCGGTCCTGCCGGTCACGCCTGCACCATCCGTCACGCCGGTCGCGCCGGCACCATCCGTCGCACCGGTCGCACCAGCGCCTTCGGCATCAGCGGTCACGTCGGTCGCCGTGACCGGAATGTGCTTGGTGAACTCGTCGTGACCCGGCCACGACAGCACCACGGCACTCCCCTCCAGGCGGGCCCGCGCCAGGACTGGGGTCAGGTCGCGGTCGGGGGCCGCGGCGAGCGCCTCGGCGGCCGAGGCGTACGGGACGAGCCGGCGCAGGGTCGCGATGGTGGGCGGCATCATCAGCAGCTCGCCCTTGTCGTACGAGGCCGCCGCGTCCGCCGGGCGGATCCACACTGTGCGGTCGGCCTCCGTGGAGGCGTTGCGGGTGCGTTGGCCCTCGGGGAGCGCCGCCACGAAGAACCAGGTGTCGTAGCGACGGGACTCGAACTCCGGGGTGATCCAACGCGTCCAGGCGCCGAGGAGGTCGGAGCGCAGGACCAGACCGCGGCGGTCGAGGAACTCGGCGAAGGACACTTCACGGGCGGCCACCGCGGCCCGGTCGGCCTCCCAGTCGGCGCCCGTGGTGTCACCGACGACGGTGTCGGGCGTGGGCCCCGCGAGCAGGACGCCGGCCTCCTCGTACGTCTCGCGTACGGCCGCGCAGACGATCGCCTGGGCCGCCGTCTCGTCGACGCCGAGCCGCTCGGCCCACCACGCGCGCGTGGGGCCCGCCCAGCGGACGTGACGGTCGTCGTCGCGTGGGTCGACACCGCCGCCGGGATAGGCGTACGCGCCTCCGGCGAAGGCCATGGAGGCGCGTCTGCGCAGCATGTGGACGACAGGGCCGCCGTCGGTGTCCTTCAGGAGCATGACGGTTGCCGCCCGCTTCGGGACGACCGGGACGAGGGTGCCGTCCGCGAGCGCGCGGATGCGTTCCGGCCAGTCCTGGGGAAACCACTGCCCATTCGCCATGGGCGCGAGGCTATCCCGTGGCGCGCGAATGTTCGAGAGGTCCCCGAGGTCAGAGCGCATCCGCGGGACGACCGCAGAGCCGCCTCGGGGGGCGCCTTCGGATGCCTACGCAGAAGCCCGAAGGGCATCCCGCTTGGCATCCGCAGAGCGTCCGGGAAGTGCCCACGGGACACCTGCACGGAAGCTCGTGGGCATCCGGGAGGCACCTCCGGAGTGCCTGCACGAGGCCCGCGGGACATCCCACAGGCGCGTCCGGGAAGTACCGCGGGAAGCCCGCAGAACGTCCGGGAAGTACCCACGAGACGCCTGCGCAGAAGCCCGCAGGCGCGTCCGGAGGGGCCTACGGGACGAGTTCCACCTGGATCTCGACCTCCACGGGCGCGTCCAGCGGCAGTACCGCGACGCCCACCGCGCTGCGCGCGTGCACGCCCTTGTCGCCGAGGACCTCGCCCAGCAGTTCGCTCGCGCCGTTGAGGACGGCGGGCTGGCCGGTGAAGTCCGTGGCCGACGCCACGAAGCCGACGACCTTCACCACGCGCGCGACGCGGTCCAGATCGCCCGCGACCGACTTGACGGCGGCCAGGGCGTTCAGCGCGCAGGTGCGGGCCAGCTCCTTGGCCTCCTCCGGGGTGACCTCGGCGCCGACCTTGCCGGTGATCGGCAGCTTGCCGTCCACCATGGGCAGCTGGCCGGCCGTGTACACGTACAGGCCGGACTGCACGGCCGGCTGGTAGGCCGCGAGGGGCGGTACGACCGACGGCAGGGTCAGCCCCAGCTCGGCGAGCCTCGCCTCGACCGCGCTCACGCCTTCGCCCGCTTCAGGTAGGCGACGAGCTGCTCCGGGTTGTTCGGCCCGGGCACGACCTGGACGAGCTCCCAGCCGTCCTCGCCCCAGGTGTCCAGAATCTGCTTCGTGGCGTGGACGAGCAGCGGCACGGTTGCGTATTCCCACTTGGTCATGGGGCCGACTGTATCCGCTGATCCGGAGGGCCTCTTCCACAGACCATGTGGCCGATACCGACCCCTGTTGTCCACAGTCTCCCGATTGTCTCGGGCGCCGAATGGTTACGCTCGAAGACGTGAGCAGGCTCCAGGTCGTCAGTGGCAAGGGCGGGACCGGTAAGACGACGGTCGCCGCGGCACTCGCCCTCGCCCTCGCCACGGCAGGGAAGCGGACGCTTCTCGTCGAGGTGGAGGGCCGGCAGGGCATCGCGCAACTCTTCGAGACGGAGGCGTTGCCCTATGAGGAACGCAAGATCGCCGTCGCCTCGGGGGGCGGTGAGGTGTACGCACTGGCCATCGATCCCGAACTGGCCCTTCTGGACTACCTCCAGATGTTCTACAAACTGGGGGGCGCCGGACGGGCCCTGAAGAAGCTCGGCGCCATCGACTTCGCCACCACCATCGCGCCCGGCCTGAGGGACGTGCTTCTCACCGGCAAGGCGTGCGAGGCGGTTCGGCGCAAGGACAGGAACGGGCGGTTCGTGTACGACCACGTCGTCATGGACGCCCCGCCCACCGGACGCGTCACCCGCTTCCTGAACGTCAACGACGAGGTCGCCGGGCTGGCCAGGATCGGCCCGATACACAATCAGGCACAGGCCGTCATGCGGGTGCTGAAATCGCCGGAGACGGCCGTGCACCTGGTGACGCTGCTCGAGGAGATGCCCGTCCAGGAGACCGCCGACGGTATCGCCGAACTTCGGGCGGCGAAGCTGCCGGTGGGGCGGGTCATCGTCAACATGGTGCGCCCCGAGGTGCTGGACGAGGACGGGCTGGAACTCGTACGGACCGTGACCCGTTCTTCTGTTGCCCGGTCGTTGTCCGCCGCCGGGCTCGGCGGGGCGCGGCGCGGTGGGCACGCCGAGCGGCTGGTGGGTCCGCTCCTTCAGCAGGCCGAGGAGTACGCCGAGCGGTACGCGCTGGAGCACGAGCAGCGCGCGGTCCTCGGTGAGCTCGATCTGCCGCAGCACGAACTGCCGTTGCTCGCCGAGGGCATGGACCTCGCGGGCCTGTACCAACTGGCCACCGAACTGCGGAAGCAGGGGATCGCATGAGTCCGGACCAGGCTCACGACCAGGGAAGCACCCGGCGCCGTCTGTCCCCCGCGCCCGTGCTGGACCTCGATCCGCTGCTCGACGACCCGGCGACCCGCATCGTGGTGTGCTGCGGCTCGGGCGGCGTCGGCAAGACGACCACGGCTGCGGCGCTGGGGCTCAGGGCGGCCGAGCGGGGCCGCAAGGTGGTGGTCCTCACCATCGACCCGGCGCGCCGGCTCGCCCAGTCCATGGGCATCGACTCGCTGGACAACACCCCGCGCCGCGTCAAGGGCGTCGAGGGCGACGGCGAACTGCACGCGATGATGCTCGACATGAAGCGCACCTTCGACGAGATCGTCGAGGCGCACGCGGACGGCGACCGGGCGACCGCGATCCTGGGCAACCCGTTCTACCAGTCGCTCTCGGCGGGCTTCGCGGGCACGCAGGAGTACATGGCGATGGAGAAGCTGGGGCAGCTGCGCGCGCGGGACGAGTGGGATCTGATCGTCGTCGACACCCCGCCGTCCCGCTCGGCGCTGGACTTCCTGGACGCGCCGAAGCGGCTCGGGTCGTTCCTGGACGGCAAGCTGATCCGTGTCCTGCTCGCGCCCGCCAAGGTCGGCGGACGCGCGGGGATGAAGTTCCTGAACGTCGGGATGTCGATGATGACCGGCGCGCTCGGCAAGCTGCTCGGCGGACAGCTGCTGAAGGACGTGCAGACGTTCGTCGCGGCGATGGACTCGATGTTCGGCGGCTTCCGCACGCGCGCGGACGCCACGTACAAGCTGCTCCAGGCGCCCGGTACTGCGTTCCTGGTGGTGGCGGCTCCCGAGCGGGACGCGCTGCGGGAGGCCGCGTACTTCGTGGAGCGGCTGGCCGCCGAGGACATGCCGCTGGCCGGGCTGGTGCTCAACCGCGTGCACGGCAGTGGCGCCGCCCAGCTGTCGGCCGAGCGGGCACTGGCCGCCGCGGAGAACCTCGACCTGGTCCATGCCCGCGCGGCAGAAAATCTTGAAGAGACCGGCATTGTGGATCAGGACGGCGGGAAAGCTGGACTTCGTAACTCTCCCGACACGTACGGCAGTTCAGAATCTCCCGCAACCGATCCGGAGCGCGGCGCCCCCACCGGCGCGGACCGGACCACGGCAACCGACACGGACCGGACAGCGAACGCCGACGCGCACACCGGCGCGGACTCCGACGCGGGCGCGGACCGGACCGTGGACGACCTCACCGCAGACCTGTTGAGGCTGCACGCGGAACGCATGCACCTGCTCTCCCGCGAGCAGCGCACGCGTGACCGCTTCACCGCGCTGCACCCCGAGGTGGCGGTGTCCGAAGTGGCCGCGCTGCCCGGTGATGTGCATGACCTCACTGGACTGCGGGACATCGGGAACCGGCTCGCGGCCAACCGGCCGGAGCTGCCTGAGGCTGCCGACGCCTGAGCCGAGGGTTTCCCTCAGCTCACCGCCGCATAGTTCTCGTACATCTGGTCGTCGTCGAGCGGCAGGATGCCCGCCCCACGCTCGTACTCCGAACGCGCCGTCTCCAGGAGCCGGCGCCAGGAGGTCACGGTCGGCCGCCTGCGCAGCAGTGCGCGGCGCTCGCGCTCGGTCATGCCTCCCCACACGCCGAATTCGACGCGGTTGTCGAGCGCGTCAGCCAGGCATTCGGTGCGTACCGGGCATCCGGTGCACACCGCCTTGGCCCTGTTCTGCGCTGCTCCCTGAACGAACAGTTCATCCGGATCGGTAGTGCGGCAGGCAGCCTGCGCACTCCAGTCGGTTACCCAGCCCATACCGGCGCCGTCCTCTCCCGAATCGAGGCTCCCCCACGGCGGCTGCGGCATATTCACCGCTGCCAGTTGAGGACGTTACGGAAGGTGGGCACAGCGCAACACCCCCTTCGGGCCCAATCTTGAATGGCCCGAACGGACTATGCGTAAGCGGCAGATCACCCGGGGGAGTGAGCCCGCGACATATGCGACTTTCCCGGCAAGCGGGACAGTTCAGTTGAGTCACAACGGACGCCGGGTGACACACAAGGCGGATTCGGACACGCCCCCACCAAAAAGTCGGGGAACCTCCGGAACGATTCGGGGTCGCCGGACGTATTGATACGTAGCCCTGCTGCTGTGACAGTTGAGAGCAGCTTAGGCCAAGGCATTGACGCGTGTCCGGCGAATGAGAACGTAGGCTGCCCTCATGCCAAAGAAGCGCTCGGGCGGTGGTCTGTCGCCAACGCAGCAGGCCGCCAAGTTCCTCGGTGTCAGTGTGCTCGCGGGAGCCCTGCTGGCCGGTATCGCCCTGCCCGCGGTCGGCGCGCTGGGCCTCGCCACCAAGGGGTCGGTTGAGTCGTTCGACGAACTCCCGGCCAACCTCAAGACACCGCCGCTGAGCCAGCGCACCACGATCCTCGACGCCGAAGGCGGCCAGATCGCCACGGTCTACTCGCGTGACCGCACGGTGGTCGATCTCAAGAACATCTCGCCGTACATGCAGAAGGCGATCATCGCGATCGAGGACTCGCGCTTCTACGAGCACGGGGCGGTCGACCCGAAGGGAGTGCTGCGCGCGCTCAACCAGAACGTGCAGAGCAGCGGGGTGTCCCAGGGAGCCTCGACGCTCACGCAGCAGCTCGTGAAGAACGTCGCGGTCGAGGAGGCCGGCGACGACCCGACGAAGGTCGCGCAGGCCACCCAGCAGACCATCGGCCGCAAGATCAAGGAACTGAAGTACGCGATCCAGCTCGAGGAAGAGCTCAGCAAGAAGAAGATCCTCGAGAACTACCTGAACATCACCTTCTTCGGCGAGCAGGCGTACGGCGTCGAGGCCGCCTCCCAGCGCTATTTCTCCACGCACGCCAAGGACCTCACCCTCCCGCAGGCGGCGCTGCTGGCCGGCCTCGTCCAGTCGCCCAGCCACTACGACCCGGTGAACAGCCCGCAGGAGGCCACCAAGCGTCGTAACACCGTGCTGAAGCGCATGGCCGAGGTCGGGGACATCTCGACGGCCGCGGCGGCCGCGGCGCAGAAGGCCCCGCTGGGCCTGAAGGTCAAGGAGCCGAAGAACGGCTGCATCACCGCCGTCAAGGGCGCCAGCTTCTTCTGCAAGTACGTGGAGCGCGTCTTCCTCAGCGACCCGGTCTTCGGCAAGACCAAGGAGGAGCGGGCGAAGGTCTGGAACCGGGGCGGTCTGACGATCCGGACGACGCTCCAACCGCAGGCCCAGAAGTCCGTACAGGACTCGCTCAAGGACCACGTCTACAAGTCGGACAAGGTCGCTGCGGCCGCCACGCTCGTCGAGCCCGGCACCGGCAAGATCCTCGGCATGGGCCAGTCGAAGCCCTACGGCTACGGCAAGAACGAGACCGAGTACAACTACTCGGTCAACTCCTCCATGGGCGGTTCGAACTACGGCTTCCCGACCGGTTCGACCTTCAAGCCGTTCGTGGCCGCGGCCGCGCTCGAGGAGGGCCGCCCGGCGAACCAGCAGTACTCGTCGCCGTACCAGATGGAGTACCCGAGCCCCGTCCAGACCTGTGGCAGCAAGCCGTGGGTCAACACGAACAGCGAGAAGCTGGAGAACGAGAGCGAGTCCGAGAAGGGCCCGTTCCAGCTGAAGAAGGCCATGGAGCTGTCGGTCAACACCTACTTCGTGCAGATGATCTCCGACATCGGTCTGTGCCCCGTGGTGAAGATGACCGACGCGCTGGACGTCGTGCAGGGCAACGGTGACAAGCTCCCCGAGGTGCCCGCCATCGCCCTCGGTTCCAAGGGCATCTCCCCGCTGACGATGGCCACCGCCTACGCCGCCTTCGCCTCACGCGGCATGTACTGCACCCCGATCGCCATCGAGTCGATCACCCAGAAGGTCGGCGAGCAGCAGAAGTCGCTGGCGGTCCCGAAGTCGACGTGCTCCCGGGCCATGTCCGAGAAGACCGCGGACACCGTCAACACGCTGCTGAGCGGTGTGGTCGACTCCGGTACCGGCCAGCAGGCGGGCCTGTCCGGCCGTGCGAACGCCGGCAAGACGGGTACGACGGACTCCCGCAAGAACGCCTGGTTCGTCGGCTACACCCCGAACCTCGCGGGCGCCGTCTGGGTCGGCAGCGCCACCCAGAAGGTCGAGATGACCAACATCAGCATCGGTGGCGTCTACCACGCCCAGGTCTACGGCGGCGACACCCCCGGTCCGATCTGGCGCGACGCCATGACCGGCGCCCTCGCCGGCAGGGAGGCCCCGTCCTTCAACCTCGTCAACATCCCGAACCCGCCTGCCAAGGACCGCGGCGACGGCGACAGCAACAACGACGGTGACAACGGAGACAACAACGCGGCCACCGGGGGCGACGACGGCGGCTTCCTCAGCGGTCTGCTCACCAACGGCGGCTCGACGAACGGCGGCAACTCGACCAACGGCTCCGACGGCGGCACCTTCTTCCAGGGCCAGACCAACGGAAACGGCAACGGAAACGGCGGGGGGCGCGGCTGAGGCCGAACGCCCGGCCCCGAGGCTGAGCCGATACGGAGACCGGGAACCGGAACGGGACCGGGGAACCGGAACCGGAACGGGACCGGGACCGGGACCGGGAACACAGCAAACGGCCCCTGCTTCTCGTACGAGAGTTCTTCTCGTGCGAAGAGAGTGGGGGCCGTTCGTCATACGGGCCCAGGACCGGGGCCGGGGCCGGGGTCGAGGCCGGTGGCTCGAGGGAGGCGGGAAACGGCGTCAGCCCGCCTCGCCCCGGCGGAAACCGGCGTCAGCCCGCGAGCAGCTTCTTGACGACCGCGGCGACGCGGCCACCCTCGGCCAGGCCGGCCACCTTCGGGTTCACGATCTTCATGACGGCGCCCATCGCCCGCGGCCCCTCGGCACCGGCGGCCTTCGCCTCCGCCACAGCCTGGGCGACGATCTCGTTCAGCTCGTCTTCGCCGAGCTGCTTGGGCAGGTAGGTGGCGAGCAGCTCGCCCTCCGCCTTCTCCCGCTCGGCCGACTCGGCCCGACCACCCAACGCGAAGGCGTCCGCGGCCTCGCGGCGCTTCTTCGCCTCCTTGGTGATCACCTTGAGCACCTCGTCGTCGGAGAGCTCGCGCTTCTCCTTGCCCGCGACCTCCTCCTTGGTGATCGCGGTGAGCGTGAGCCGGAGCGTCGAGGAGCGCAGCTCGTCGCGCTCCTTGATCGCGGCGTTGAGGTCTTCGTGCAGCTTCGACTTGAGCGTGGTCATGGGTCCGATTGTCGCAGGTGTGGGTGGCCGCCCGCCCGCCGATTTAAGGGGCGGCGGGGCAAGGGGTGTTGGAGGCGTCTGACACGATGGACGTATGCGCGCGCGATACGGAGTACCTCTGTCCATGGTGGCGGCCGGCGCCGCCGGTCTGGTGTACGCGGCGGGTTTCGAAGCCCGCTCCTTCCGCCTGCGGCGGGTGACGGTCCCCGTCCTGCCCGCCGGGATGCGCCCCCTGCGCGTGTTGCAGGTCTCCGACATCCACATGGTCGGCGGGCAGCGCAAGAAGCAGCGCTGGCTGCGCTCCCTGGCCGGTCTGCGTCCCGACTTCGTGATCAACACGGGCGACAACCTGTCCGACCCGGAGGGCGTGCCCGAGGTCCTCGACTCCCTCGGCCCGCTGATGGAGTTCCCGGGCGCGTACGTCTTCGGCTCGAACGACTACTACGGCCCCACGCTGCGCAATCCCGCCCGCTATCTCTTCGAGAAGGCCCAGGGACGCCACGGCCTGAACGGCAACGCGGCCGCGGTCGGCGTGGTCCACAACCCGTGGGAGGACCTGCGCGACGGTTTCGACGCGGCGGGCTGGCTGAACCTGACGAACACCCGGGGCGTGCTGAAGATCGAGGGCGTGTCGATCGAACTGACCGGCCTGGACGATCCGCACATCAAGCGCGACCGCTACGCGCGTGTGGCGGGCGGCCCGTCGGCCTCGTCCGACTTCTCGATGGGCGTGGTGCACGCGCCGTACCTGCGGGTCCTGGACTCCTACACGGCGGACGGCTATCCCCTGGTCCTGGCCGGCCACACCCACGGCGGCCAGCTCTGCATCCCCTTCTACGGCGCCCTGGTCACCAACTGCGACCTGGACACGGACCGGGTCAAGGGCCTGTCGACACACACGGCGGAGGGACATACGTCCTACCTGCACGTGTCGGCGGGATGCGGAACAAGTCGCTACACCCCGGTGAGGTTCGCCTGCCCGCCAGAGGTGACGCTGCTGACGCTGGTCGGCAAGGAGTAAGGACCCCGGGGGCTGGCCCGGACCCCTGACGGGGGCGGATGCGAGGGCCGGGCGGACCTGACCCCTGCGCGGGGTGGACCTCTGGGCCGACCTTGGGCCGGGGCGGATGCCTGGGCCGGGCGGGCCCCACGGCGGGGGAATTCCTGGGCTGGGCGGATGCCAGGCGGGGGCGGATGCAAGACCGGGCGGGCCCTGGGAGGGGTGGATCCCCGGGCGCCACGGACCCCGGGCCGGAGGGATGCCAGGGCCGGAGGGATGCCAGGGCCGGAGGCATGTCAGGACCGGAGGCATGTCAGGGCGGGCGGAGATTCCCCCGAACGGCCCTCCCGTATCGCCCCTTTTGTAACCCTTGCCTAGCGTGAAGGCATGACCGCGCCGATACCCAGGGACATCCCGGATCTGCCCGCGATACCGCGGACCCACGCGCTCCTGCTCTCGTCCGTCCCCGCCTCGGCGGTGGTGGCCCGCGTACACCGTCCACTGGCCGCCGTCCTACGCCTGCTGCTGGCCGGCACCGCGGCCGCAGGCGTGACGCTCGCCCTGATGCTCGGCAGCCCCTTGCGGGTCCTGAGTCACTTCGCGATCCAGAGCAACATCCTGCTGGCCCTGGTCACGCTGCTCTCCGCCCGCCGCGCGTGGACGGCCCGCCATCCCCTCCCCGCAGCCCTGACCGGCGCCGCGCTGCTCTACGTCACGATCACCGGCCTGGTCTACCACCTGCTCCTGGCGGACGCGGCCGTCCCCTTCTCGGTGACCGGCACGACGACCGCCCCCACGGGCTGGCACCTGGTCGCCGGACACCTCATCCACACCGTGACACCGACAGCCGCTGTCCTGGACTGGCTGCTGCTGACCCCTCCGGGCCGACTGCGCCTGCGCCAGGCCACCACATGGATGGTCTACCCCGTGGTCTACCTGGCGTTCTCCCTCGGCCGCGCCCAGCTGATAACTCCCGGCACCCCGGGCCGCTACCTCTACCCCTTCCTCGACGTCGAGGCCCACGGATACAAGCACGCCCTCGCCAACGCCCTCCTCGTCGGCCTGTCCTTGTACGCCCTGGCGGTCGTGCTCGTGGCCCTCGACCATGCCCGCCCCAACCCCATCAGCCACCGCGCCAAAACCGGATTTCGTCTCGAGCCACCAGTGGGCTAAAGTAAGCGACGTCGCCGCGACAAGCAGGACAAGCAGCGACATCGGGGTGTAGCGCAGCTTGGTAGCGCGCTTCGTTCGGGACGAAGAGGTCGTGGGTTCAAATCCCGCCACCCCGACAGCTAAACAGCAGTTCAGAGGGCCCTTACCGAGTCGGTAAGGGCCCTCTGGCGTTGCTGCGTGTCTAACTGCGTGACTATCGATTCGTGCGTGGACGGCTGCGTGACTACGACAGCTACGGCCGCCGCGGATCGGTGCCGAAGATACGTCCATGGCGACGGCCCCGGTCTGGATGACGGGCCGGATCTGCTTCCGGTAGGCCTCCTCCGTCACAGTCGTCCCAGAGTGCCCGACGAGCCGCGAAATCACTTCCGACGGGACGCCACGGTCGGACGGCAGCGACACGAAGCTGTGCCGGAGCTCCCGCGGAGTCCACTCGTCGGCGTCGATCCCGTCGACGTCCTTGAGCGCCTGGCGGAAGGCGCGGCGGACGTTGGCGGCATCGAGCGGCTTGCCGACGGCCGAGGAGAAGACGAGGCCGTGTTCTCGTCACCCGCTCCACGAAGAAGGCCCAGGTCATCGACCCGGGCCTTCTTGCTGCGTTTGGCGCTGGTAGATCAGCGCGGCTTTCTCGGAGGACTGGCCGGCGCGCTCGACCTCGCGATCGAGCTCGGCGTCCCGGCGTCACGTATCGACGCGGTCATCTCCTTCGCCCGGGCCGCCTCGATTGGCGCCCGCACCGACGGTGGCATGGCCGGCAACAGCCGAGAAGCCTCAGCCCGACGAAGGACGAACCCGACCCCATCGAGGAGATGCCCGACCGGCCGCGCACCTCCGCCTACTTGAGCGCTGCACCACCCGAATTGTGGTAAGCGACCGTCTTGTTGATCAGGTTTCCGCCGTCGGACTCGACCGATGTCTGTTCTTGCTGCCCTGCACCGAACAGCAGGCCGGCGACATGCGCGTTCGCCACCTGGTCCATGTGCGCGAAGAACCAATCCACCTTGTCGTCCTTGTAATGGTTGAGGGTGTTGTTCTGGGCCATGTTGCCGACGGGGATCTGCCACAGGACCACCGGCTTGCCCACGGATTCGGCCATCGTCTTGTAAAAGCCCAGCGAGGCAGTGGCCTTCTGGTCAGTCCAGAAGTTGTCGTAGCCGCCGTGCTCCGGCTTTGCGTACCAGCCAGCATCGCGGTCCGACACATCGGCGACCAGGAAGTCGGCGTCCTTTGCACCGAGGTTCGCGTAGTCCTTGACGCATCCCTGCGTGTTGCTCTGCCAGTCCCAGCAGGAAAGGTGGAATCCCACGGTGGTGTTCGGCGCATATTTGTGCGCCATCGCGATCAGGCAGCGGGAGAGTCCGGCGGCGCTGTTCTCCTGCGATCCGCAATCCGTCGGATTTGCGCCCGAGACCTTCGCGGCAACCTTGTGCGGATCGCCGAGCGACCGGACGTAGCCCCAGAAATCAGGCTCAAGGTCGATCATGTCGTCCGAGTTGCCGATCTTCTGGAGGAAGAATCGGTAGTCGTTCATATACCGGGTGAGCAGGTCAGCCCTGTTGATGGCCACGACCTCGCCCGGACCGTCGCCCGAACCTGCCAGATCCCCGAGGTCGCGCAGGGAGTACCAGGTCCAGAAGAACTTCTGCGGGCGCGGGCTGCCCTTGTAAGTCGCCTGGGTCACATGATCGTCCCACCAGGTCACGTAGTTGCCGGGCGCCGTGGTGCTGCCGGACCAGCAGCCCCACCAGCTCTTCCACGCATCCTGGCATTTAGCCGCCGAATAGTAGTCCGACGAAGGCGCGGGCTGGCTGTGCACATAGGCGTATCGGACGTCGAACGGCGCGGCGTTCGCCGACTCGTCAGACATCGAGCCGCCGATGAGCACCTTGTTACCCCCCATGAAACGTGTCGTGGAGCTGCCGCCACCGGCCGCAGAAGACGACGCCGCCGACGGGCGCGTGCCGCTCGGAGCCTGGCTTGTGGGAACACTGCCGCCCGTCGCGGTGGGCGTGGGGGTGTTGCCGACGCTTCCGGCCGGGACGAGTTGCCATTGCTGATTGGCGCCGCCCGAGTCGCGGTACTGGACGACCTTGCCCCCGTCAGCCTTGGAGGCCTTGTCGACCTCGACGGCCATCCCACTGAAGCGATTGATCAGACGCACGTAGCCGTCCGACGACTCCGCCAGTTTGAACTGCTGGTTGGTGCCGTTCCGGTCGCTCCACTGCACGATGTCGGAGCCGGCGGTCTTCGACCAGTTGTGGTCGTCCAGCACCTTGCCGGAGTTCCGGTTCTGCAGCCGGTAGTACCCGTCACCCGCGTCGATGAACCGCCACTGCTGGTTGGCCCCGCCGTGACGGCCCCACTGCACCACCGCCGCGCCGTCGTTCGTGGCGAAGTCGCGGCCATCCAGCGCCTTGCCACTGTTGCGGTTGACCAGCACGTACCACGCCTTCGGATCCACGGTTCCCGCTGAGGCCGTGTTGACCACGACAACGGAGCCGGCCACGACAGCCATGACGATGGCCGCCCAGACACTCCGACGCGCGAACAACCGACGGGCACGATGCATCACCTTTCGTTTCCCCGTTTCGGCTGAACGGGACGATCGGCGACGACCGCTGGCGTTGCCGCGCGGCACGACGGCCGCCAGCGCGGTACGCCACCGACGACGCGGGTGAGCGTGGGACATGTCTGTGCTCTCTTTCAGCTGTTGCATCTGACCGGACCACCTGGCCGGACACCACTGAGTGGTCCGGGAAAGCCGAAAGGTTGCCGCGCACGCGAAGATTCACGGATCTTCTTCCGCCTTGATCACTTCCCGTTCGCGGCGGAGCGCGGCACGGCGAACGCCGGCGGTGGCGAACGCCGGCGGTGGCCAACGCCTGATGGCTGTTTCTGTCCCTACCTTTTCCAGGTGGGTTGGTCAGGGATTCGGCCCGGCACAGTTCTGAGTACCGACGGAGCCACACCGCCCGCCCGTCGGCGGTCGGCTCGGCTACGTGCCGCGCGGGGTGAGCCGAGCCGTCAGCCGCCCGCGGTGAATCGTGAAGCGGGCGCGGAGCTTGCAGGCGTCCCTTCGCTCGGACCAGGACGACGTCGCCTCGGGGCTTTCAGGCCGCTTCGGCCGGTAGTTGGCCGGTTCTGGTGGCGGTGACGAGGGCCTGGTGGTCGCGTTCGTTCTGGTCGGCGTAGTGCTCGGCGAACGTCATCAGCGCTCGGTCGAAGCTGTCGCCGGCGCCCAGGTAGGCGGCGATGGCGATGCGGTCACCGGATCTCGCGTGGGCGCGGGCCAGCGTCGCGCCGCACAGGGCGCCGAAGGTGCGCATGCCACGGGGCACCATGTCCTCGGCCGTGGCGACCCACTTCCAGTCCCGCAACTGCCGTACGTAGAAGTCCCGCCGCCGGCCGTCGATGCCCTCGACGCGCTCCCAGCCCAGGAAGATGTCGCTGGTGGCCTGCATCAGCCGTTGCCCGGCGACCACCCGCTCGCCCTGGGTCCGGTACGTGCTCGCCCCCACATGGGGTGCCAGCACCGACTCGTCGGCCTCCTTGGCCTGCAGGAACAGCGGATCCTCGTCGTCCTTGCCGAGCAGGAGCACGATCCAGCAACGGGTGCCCACGCTGCCGACCCCGACGACCTTGCGGGCCATGTCGGCCACTCGGTACTGCTCCAGCAGGAACCGTCGGTCCGACGGGAGGGTCTGGCCGTAGCGCTCGATCAGCCGGCGGATCGCCTGCTCCACGTCGTCGCGCCGGCTGTCCGTCAGCAGGTCCTCGAGAGGGGTGATGAGCGGTGGATCGGGGGCGATGCGGCGCCTGCCGTCGACGACGTGGGTGAGTTTGTCGAAGACCTGAAGGGTGTCGTGCGAGCGCGCCGTGGTCACGGCCTGCGCCCACCGTTCGCGGCCTCGCGCGGAGAGGTCCGGCCCGAAGCGCTCCCGTACGTGGCTGACGTCGAACTGGGTGTACCAGACGGCCAGGTTGCCGAGTCCGGCGAACGACCGCATGCTCTCGCGATAGGACCCGACGGTGGCCCGTACGATCGCGGCCCGCTCCTTGGTGCTGAAGCCGTTGGCCCGGCCCGCTATGGCGAGGCTGGCGGCCAGGCGCTTCACGTCCCACTCCCAGGGACCCGGCAAGGTCTCGTCGAAGTCGTTGATGTCGAACATGAGACGGCGCTCGGGTGAGGCCAGCAGCCGGAAGTTCAGCATGTGCGCGTCACCGCACAGCTGGGCCCGCAGTCCCGTTGTCGGGGTGGCCGCGAGGTCCGACGCCATGATGGCGGCGGCACCCCGGTAGAACCGGAACGGCGACTCGGACATCCTGCCGTAGCGGATCGGGACGAGTTCACGCAGCCGTGACGCCGACTGCTTCTCGATGATCTTCAGCGGGTCCGGCCGTTCCGGCCCGGGAACGAACTCGGCGTGGCTGGAGCGGGGCGCGGCGGCCCGCGCGGCCTTGCCGAGCGCGGCCCGCTCCTGCGGGGAGCGGTGCCGTACGTCGTGTCCGTCCAGGTGATTGTCGGTCGTGGTCATGGCAGCGGCTCCGTGAAGTCGTCCGGCCTACGCAGTGTCGGGTGACGCGTGGTGGGTGACGCGTGGTGAGTGCCCCGAGTCGGGTAACGCGTGGTGGGTGACGGGTGGTGGGTGACGGGTGGTGGCGGTGGCTGTCGGTGTGGGATCGGTGTGGGATCGCCGGCCCGGCGGGTCGAGGGGTTCGGCTGCCTTCTCGGTCGTCAGCGGCCCCGCGTACCCGGCCCCGCCGGTGTGTCCGCTTCCAGGTCATCAGTGATCCGGCCCGCAGACTTCACCCGTCTCGGGTGACCTCCCTCGCCCGGCCACCCCACTGGTTCGGAGATCACGCTGTACGACACCCGACCTCCGACACCCAACATCCGACACCCGACGCCCGCCACCCGACGTCCGACGCCGGCTACTCGACGCCCGCCACCCGCCACCCGCCACCCGCCACCCGGCTGATCTTTCTGGCGGGTCGCGGGGCCGTTCTCGGATGGCGTCATGGCCGTTGTGACAATTCGACAATGACTCCCACAGCGGACAGGAACAAGCGTTCGACGGCGACGCGGATCGTCCTGCTGACGCTCGCGGCGGGCCAGTTCCTGATGGCGCTCGACAGCTCCGTCATGAACGTGTCGATCGCCACGGTGGCCGAGGACGTGAACTCGACCGTGACCGGGATCCAGGGTGCGATCACGGCGTACACCCTCGTGATGGCGATGCTCATGATCCCGGGCGGCAAGGTCGGCGCGCTGATCGGCCGCAAGCGGGCCTTCATGATCGGCTGCGTCGTCTACGGATGCGGGTCACTGACCACGGCGCTCGCCCCGAACCTGACGGTGCTGCTGATCGGCTGGTCGCTCCTGGAGGGGATCGGGGCGGCGCTGATCCTGCCCGCGATCGTGGCACTCATCGCCGGCAACTTCGTCGCGGAGCGCCGCCCCGCCGCCTACGGACTCGTCGCCGCGGCAGGGGCCGTGGCCATCGCCGTGGGACCGCTCATCGGGGGCGTGGCCACGACGTACTTCTCCTGGCGCTGGGTGTTCGCCGGGGAAGTGGTCCTCGTGCTCGGCATTCTGGTGCTCGCCCGGCGGGTGGCCGACGCGGTGCCCGAAACCCGTCCGCGCATCGATCTCGTAGGGGCGGTCCTCTCCGCCCTGGGGCTCGGGATCTTCGTGTTCGGGGTCCTGCGCTCGTCCCTGTGGGGCTGGTTCCGGCCGAAGCCCGACGCACCCTCGTGGCTGGGAGTGTCGCCGGTGGTGTGGCTGGTGCTCGCCGGTCTGTTCCTGATCTGGATCTTCCTCCGCTGGGAGGCCCGGCTCGTCAGAAAGGGCGGGGAGCCGCTCGTGGACCCGGCACTGCTGGGGAACAAGCAGCTCACGGGCGGCCTGACGATGTTCTTCTTCCAGTACCTCGTACAGATGGGCGTGTTCTTCGTCGTACCGCTGTATCTGTCGGTCGCGCTGGGCCTGTCCGCGCTCAAGACCGGTGCGCGCATCCTGCCGCTCTCGGTGACCCTGCTGGCCGCCGCGATCCTCATCCCGCGCCTCCTCCCGCACGTCTCACCGCGGCGCGTCGTGCGGCTCGGGATCCTCGCGATGTTCGCGGGGGCGGTGGTCCTGATGGCCGCGCTCGACGCGGACGCGGGCGCGGAGATCGTCACGATCCCGCTGCTGCTGATCGGGCTGGGCATGGGCGCGCTGGCCTCCCAGCTCGGCTCGGTCACCGTGTCCGCGGTGCCGGACGAGCAGAGCGCCGAGGTCGGCGGCATCCAGAACTCCGTCACCAACCTCGGGGCCTCGATCGGAACGGCACTCGCCGGGTCCATCCTGATCGCCACGCTGACCACGTCGTTCCTGACCGGAGTCGAGGAGAACCCGGCGGTCCCGGCCCAGGTCAAGAGCGAGGCGGGCGCGCAGCTCCAGAGCGGTGTGCCCTTCCTGTCGGACGCCCAGCTCAAGACCGCCCTCGACGACGCCGACGCGAGCCCGAAGGTGACCGACGCCGCGCTCGACGCGAACACCGAGGCACGGATCGACGGCCTGCGCGCGGCACTGGCCGTCCTCGCGCTCACCGCCCTGCTCGCGCTGTTCTTCACCCACCGCATCCCGACGACCCAGCCCGGCTCGGCCAGGAAGTAGCGGACCCGCACCCGCCCACCGAGCGCGGGGCGGGGCCGGCAGGCGCACCGCCGGCGTCAGCACCGAGGACCGTCAGACGCCGCACCGTTCGGCACCGGTCCCTCCCCTCGTGCGGACCGGTGACGAACGGTGCGGCCGGAGTCGAGCCCGCCCGGGCGGCGGGGGTGGGGCGCCCGGGGCGGGGGGGCCCCCCGGACGCCCCGGGGCGGGGGGGGAGACCCCCGCACCCGGCAGGGGAGGACCCCAAAGACGAGGGGTGTTTTTAAGGGAGG